>CALSAT010000062.1:0-12796 GCA_943372905.1 Bacteroides fragilis
AAAGCATTTGCTAAAATCCAGATCCCCTTACCCAAAAACCTGCCACCGAATAAAAACAAGTATTATCAAACGCAAATTGTCTATGATATCATGCAAGACAAAACGGGGAAACTATGGTTCGCAACAATTGACGGTGTTTATGTCTATGATGGCAAATCCTTTACCTCGTTCATTATTAATGAGGCCGCAAATGGCTTTTTGAGCAGTAACGATAAAGCGGAACATATTTTAGAGGATAAAGCAGGTAACATTTGGTTTGGAGGACGAACTAACGAAGGCGTGTATCGCTACGATGGAAAATCTGTAACCAACCTCAAACTACCCGAATTATTTCAAAATGGACCAAAGCCAAAGCCTCATAATTGGGCATGGCCTCAATTGCAAGACCAAAACGGGAATATTTGGTTCAGCAATTGGGGTGGGGCCTACCGGTATGATGGGAAATCATTTACAAGTTTTACAAAAAAAGATGGCTTACCCGGCATGGTTACCCGAATTATAGAAGACAAAATGGGAAACTTTTGGTTTGGTGGTGATGGCATTTGTCGTTATGATGGGAAATCATTCACTTGTTTTACAACAAAAGATGGACTAGTCCATTCGGGGGTTTGGTCTGTTATGGAAGATAAAACTGGAAATCTTTGGGTGGGCACGTGGGGAACAGGTCTCTACCTTTACGATAGAAAAACATTTATTCCGTATTCGGAATATAAACAGTAACCTGTAACGGACTAACCCAAAAGAGAGTAACAACAGATGATATTCGGCTGGGTGACAAAGGACGAACTGTGTAAAAAAACAAAGAAAAGTAGTTTTTTTTAGGGTTAACTGAACAATAATTAGGTTGATACAGGCTGTTGTTTTTCATCCCGATAGCTATCGGGACAAACACCTGTTTTTAAAGCTTGTTACAGGTTGTAATCAGCGCCTGTTTGCCTTCTTTCATATAGTGTGTCTATTTATAGGGTGGCAGCGGTTTTTTCACAAACTGACGTTATGCGGCAACCATTGCGACAGTGCTAACTTTGAACGTTCTTCAAGAAACGAGCAAACAGAATTTCAACGTAGAAAAACAAAATAATGAAAAAAATACTTTTACCGATTTTCCTTTCCTTTACTATAAGCAATTTATGGGCACAAACATCATATTCAAAACAAATTGAAGAGCAAATAAAACTTGTAGAAAACAATTTGTTTGGCCGGGTCATCCTGAATGGAAAGGCAGGCAATATTGGCGACCGTATGGCACATTATAAAGTGAAGGGGTTAAGTATGGCAGTAATTCAAAACTATAAGGTGATTTGGGCTAAAGGCTACGGCTGGGCTGATGAAAAAGAAAAACGCCCCGTAACAACTTCAACTTTATTTAAACCCGGTTCCATCAGTAAATCACTAAATGCTGTTGGCGTTTTAAAGCTGGCGCAGGATAATAAACTGGATATTTATAAAGACATAAATGAATATTTAAAATCGTGGAAATTTCCTTACGACAGCTTGTCAAAAGAAAAGAAAATTACAACGGCAAACTTACTAAGTCATACGGCTGGCTTATCCGTTTACGGAGGTTTCCCCGGGTATGACATAAAAAGTAACATCCCTACAATACCGCAAATTTTAGATGGCAAAGAACCCGCCAACACTCCACCTGTCCGTTCTTTATTTGAGCCCGGATTACAATTTCAATATTCAGGCGGAGGTACAATTATTTCTCAAGTCATCATTACAGACCTAACCAATCAATCCTATGAAAAATACATGTATAATAGTGTGCTGAAACCAATGGGTATGAAAAATAGTTTTTATTCAGCAGCCCCGCCTGCTAAAGCCATACTTACAAAAATAGCCACAGGATATACCATTGAGGGTGTTGAAGTGAAAGCTACATTTCATGTTTATCCGGAGCAAGCGCCCTTGGGACTATGGACTACACCAACTGAATTATGCAATTACATCATTGAAACACAATTAGCCAATTCAGGAAAATCTTCAAAGGTTTTAAACAGGCAAATGGCAAGCTTGCAATTAACACCATATATTGACTATTCGGCAACAATGGGTGCTTTTATTGGCGATAGAAACGGAGAAAAATATTTTTTTCACGATGCAGGAAACGAAGGTTACAGGGGCTTGTATTATGGAAGTGTGGAAGGTGGTAATGGTGTGGTGATATTTGTAAATTCGGATGATGGAAATATTATTCTTGAGTTATTAAACAGTGTAGCTTCTGTTAATAACTGGAAGGGGTTTGACAAACCAAAGAATATAAATACGATCACTGTTCCTGAAACAATAACGCAAAAGTACCCAGGTGTTTATTTATATGAAGGAAAACTTGCTGAAATAACTAAAGGCAAAGATGGTTTAGTTTATTGGGCAGATAATCAAACCAGCAAGATGTATTTCACTTCTGAAAAGGATTTTATAAATATAGAATTCCAAACCGAAAAATCATTTAGATCTGATGGTTTAGGCAATGTGACTGGTTACGCCAGAAAACTGAATGGCAACGAATTGCCGGCGGCAATAAAAGTTGTAATCCTGGATACAATAAAACCACATGAAGGTCAATTGAATGCTTTTGGCTGGCATTTATTAGAAACCAAAAGATTTGCTGAAGCAATTTTATATTTCAACAGAGCGATAGAACTTGAGCCTGCTGATATTGGCGCTATAAATAATCTTGCTCATTCCTATTTATTCAAAAAGGAATACGACAAAGCAATTAAATTGTATCAGGAATTTATTGACAAAGGACTTAACGATCAAGGGTCTCAAAAGAAAATTATAAAAGATGATTTTATATATTTTCAAAAGATAGGCTTTGATAAAGTTTTAATGGACAAGGCAATTGCAACGCTAAAGCTGAATTAAAATTAATTCAGGCTCTTAATTAAAGCACTAAACCTTTTTGAGAAATCCATGGCAGCCGCTAACATTGGTATCCTATGTAAAGCGTTCTGAGCGGCCCTAACATTACATTAATGGAGCAAGGGTTTTGGCTATTTGGCGGCTTTACGAATATATCCTGGTCGATAAAACATTACTCGGCGATATATCCAACTGACGAATCCCGTCATGCGCCGGGACAGGTGCCGCCCAGCTGTAGAATATATTTTCCTCTTCCTATCTTTGATCAGCAACTGTCCTGGTTTACGTAACACTGAATATCGTCAGATTGCCAATTCGGGACATTGGCCGCAAGTTTACAAACCTCATGTTTAAAAGTATAATCAGAACATATCTTACCCTATTTGCAGTATTTTATATTGGATATTCTTTCTTGAACTGGCTTTTGACAATAAAGATGGATATTATAAGAATTGACGAAGACTACTCAAATTTTTGGATACCTTTTTCCCTTATCTACATACCAACATATTTTATTCTGCGGCCTAAGATTAGCCAGTCCGGTTTAAAAAACAATATCAAGGAAGGATTAACTTGGGTGGTATTCCCATTTTCAATTGCAATACCTACGGCATTTTCGCAACCATATTTTAAAGACGCTAGTTATAATGTTATTGACATAAACACTCCTGCCGAAGCTCATTTGCATTCTAATGAACGATTTTTCAAAGTCAAAACATTTTATGTAAACCGAGATGAATTTATATTGTTTAAAGAACGACATGTAAGTGGAAGGAGGAGTAAATCATTAAAGGTTAACAACTATTACCTTGCTCCAATTTATTCAGATGAAAAGCGGCACCCTGCTAATGTTGCATACGGTATCAAATTTTCAACTTCACTAAACCATGGACTTTTTTTCAGAAAGCAAGAGGCGAAAAAAATATGGGAGTTTAATATTCACGCAGCTTCAGAATTTACCTTTTATGATCTTAACAGTGTTGCATATTTCACAAAACAAACTGACTCAGAAGATGCTTATAATTTTGCCGAAGCCTGGCGACAAAACAAACTTCTTGACAATACTCATACACCTGTTGTGCTTGTTCCAAGCAAAGAACCCTTCAGCAAATTATTACAAAGAGGAAAAAACATGACAATTTATTCTGTACTTATCAGCTTGACCGTAGCTATTGGACTTTTAGTAATTTTTGATTTTTATAAATAGAGATATGCGGCTAATATGAACTATGTAAGAACCAAATAAATAGTAGTTTTTTTAATTTTAGTGGAACAGTAATTTGGTTGATACAGGCTGTTGTTTTTAATTCCGTCAGCTATAAATTCAACTGATCGAACACGGATGGGTAACAGAATATACAATCAACTGTTTTATACGAAAAAATGAAACTCATTTTTACCATAGTGGCTTTTATGACTGGTGTTGCAGCTTTTGCACAACGCAAAGCGAACTGCAGAGTGGATATTTACCTGGTAAAAAATTATATTTATAACTGGGACAGCGTTGCAAAGAAACTTAAACCCTTTACGGTTACACTTCAGGACCTTCAGGATACAGCATTCATAAAAAATGAAGAGATAGTGTTATATACTTACACGAAGTTGCGGGGTAAATTTCCGGGTAGAAGAAGATTTGCTGTTAAGCAGCACAGCTTCGAAACCTCCACTTCCTTATCAGAACGTATTGACAGCTTACATCTTTCGCTTTTCGGTTGTGCCAGGCAATTTGCTGTGGTATGTAATGGTGAAGTTGTATATGGAGGTTGTTTGAATAATCAGTGGTCGTCCTGGGTTCCTCCCGGGGTATTTGCTACGGGGCGGGACAACAGCTTACTATTGAATTTTTGGCCCGGAGAAGGGTATGATGATGATCCCCGGAAAAACGCCACACTCTTTAAATGCCTGAAAAAAAGTAATCGGTTTAAATTATCCAGAAGGAAAACAAGGGATTAGGCTTACTTCGTCCATCCATCGCCACTTTATCCCGGGTACGCATGGCTTTTTGCCTTTGTTGGTGTTCCGAGAAAAACAACACGCCGCTGTTGCGTCTTGTGTGCAGGCGTAGCAGGCAGGCAAGAGACCAACAGCACACAACTAAGGCCGCTCACTGGTTTGGAAGACCAACAAGGGCAAAACACCTTCGGCTACGACTTCAACTAATTTATCAGTATTCATATTAATTTTTTGGGGTGATAATTTTGTTTGAAAGAAATTAGTTTACACTCCGGTTCAATTCAATCCATTTAGTTTGATTCTGGTTCCATATTAATGTGAGTGTATCTTCTATGCCCATCAGGTAATTAGAGTTAAGTTGGGTGTTGTTGTTAATATTGTCAAAAAACTGTATGCCTCCGCCGCCGGATGAATTGCCTTGTATGTATAATACCTGCCCGTCGGCAATGCCATCGCCCAGTGTAATAATTGCGGCCACATTATTTGTATTATTTATGCGTATAAATGTTCTGTTCCCGGGGTTTACTGTTTGCGGCCCGCCAACAACAGTTATTAAAACAGATGTGCTGGCAATAGCGCCGTTTATACGCAATGAAGCGGCCACTGCGGTGTCATTTATCACTAATTTTTCCTCAATAATTGCATTGCCATTTACATGCAGTTTCGCAGTTGGGGTTTCCAGGCCTATTCCAACATTTCCCTGTACTAACAACCCATCTGCCGGGGCGGTTTGAGACCCACTAAAGGATGCGCCAATTACTACAGCACCTTCTACATCCAATCTATTTATGGGATCTGTAGTACCGATGCCGATTTTGCCTGCCGAAGTTAAGAACAAGGCCCCATCACCATAGTTAGTGGTATTGAAATTCAGTCCTGAATTAAGTGAGGTAATTAAAAAAACATTGCTTTCCACATTGTCAATAAGCTCAATCCACCTCTTGTTACCCCCCCTTGGTTTCAAGTTAAGAGATGCCTGCCTTACAGTGTCTGCAATTTCACCAACGAACAACCTGTCTTCCACCATTAAACTGTTTGCGGGGGCTGTAAGTGTGCCGCTAATATTGTTTCCTACCACCATTGCGCCTTTTACATCCAGCTTATTTAATGGAGTAGTGGTTCCAATCCCCACATTTTGTGAAAAAATAGTTGTGCTGATGCAAAAACAGGCAATCGGTATTAAGAATAAATGTTTCATAACTGATATTTTAATATTAGTGATTGATATTGTTGTTTAATTATTTTATCCGGCTGTAATAGCCCCCATGGCATGTTGCCGCATCCGCTTTGATGTTTCGGCTATGGAATCATCATTCATTTTTATCGCTCCGTCGGGCAGTACAAAGCGGATATGCTCTTTGTTGATTAAATGCGCCCTGTGTATGCGGATAAAACCCATCGGTTCTAATTGTGAAGCAAACAACTTCAGTACTTTGGCAGTAACGATTTTCTTTTTATTGCTTAAAAAGATTTCGGTGTAGTTGCTGCTGGCTTTCAGCCTTACTATTTGCTGCAGGGGCAGGTGATAAACACCTTCTGTTACGTTTACAATCAGTTTATCAGTATTCATAATTATTTTTTTGAGTGATAATTGTATTTGTAAGAAATCAGTTTACGCTGCGGTGCAGTTCAATCCATTTACTGAGTGTTGCATCCCAGATAAGGGTAAGTGTATCATCAATGCCCATTGCATAGCTGGAGTTGAGTTGTGTATTATTAGCAGCAGCATCGATAAATTGCACGGCTCCGCCACCGGATGACTGGGCAACAATCACCAGTAACTGCCCGTCTGATAATCCGTCTGCCATTGTTATAATTGTTTGAGCAATTCCGGTATTTTTAATGCGGATATAGCTTCGGTTACCTGCATTTACAGTTGCTGAAGGCCCGTTGATATTTATGGTTTGTGAGGTAGTTGAGATGGCGCCATTTACAGCCAATGAAGTTTCGGGTGCGGTGGTTCCAATGCCCACGTTGCCGGTTATGCCACCTATTGCAACTCGGATTTGCCTATTGGTTCTTAAATAGAAGCTCATATCATTAGTTGTGCCGACAAACCCACCAGAAGCGACCCCCAATTCAGTTTCGCCATCGCTATTAGATATTTTCACTTTAGCGTTTTCATTTCCAGATTTTGTAAAACTTGCAAGGGTTTCTGAACGTATATTAGAAAAAACAGAAAGGGGTTCAAGCGGGTTGGTTGTGCCAATTCCAAGGTTGCCATTGCGGCCTAAGAATAATCTGCCATCTGCAAAACCGGTTCTGGCAAAATTCAAGCCATCGTTTATAAAATTAAGATGCCATAGTGTTGTATTACTGGTATCACGAAGGGAAAGCAGGTTGTGATTGGCCCCTGTTGCCCTAATCGTGAGTGGCCTGTCGGGGTTGGTATTGTTGATACCCACATTTTGTGCATGGCAGGTAATTGCGGTTGCCAGCATTATCAGTAACAGGATTACATTTTTCATAAATGTTTTTATTGTTTTACAGAAGTTTTTGTATTCAGCTTTTCTTTTATATCTCTGCTTGTTTGCAGGCTGTCAATAAATAGATAAACCAGTATAGCGGTTGCCAGTATAAAAAGCAGCATTATCAAGTAATCCACCAGCCTCATTCCCTTTTTTTCACCCGATATGCTTTTTGCTTTTTGCATGCCGTAAAACTATAAGCAGGCTGTACCCATTTCCAAGTTTCAGCCGTGGCAAAAGGGGGCAACAGCCGTGGCAAAACGGGGCATACTTGTAAAGCATTGAAAGGCAATGCTTTTGATTTTGTAAAAAATAGAGGGGAAGGCGCCTACAGCTGCATGATAAAATCTTCAAGACTCTTTTCTTCATCTAATTCAAGCCTTTGGCGGAGCCGGAATTTGGATTTCCGTACCGTATCGCCGGATACGCCCAGCATGGAGGCGATGTATTTATTGCCGAGCCCGAGTTTGATAACGGCGGCCATCCGCAATTCAGCAGCCGTAATATCGGGGGCTATTTGCTGAATGCTTTTGAAAAAAACCGGGTGTACCTGTGTAAACATTTCGCGGAAACGGTGCCAGTCAATATCCGTAAGAATGGTTTGTTTCAGCAACTCATCGTTTACCTGCTGGTTTTGGGTTTGCAGTTGTTGCTGCAGTTGTTCTATCAGTTCGTTTTTCTCAATAATATGTTGGGTAAATGCCTGCAATCTTTCATTGGCTGATTTTGATTCGGCTTCGGCAAGCTGCTTCTCCTTCAAAAGTCTTTCTTCTTTTAATTTATTTTTTTGGCGGGTCCACAGCAGGAAGAGGATACCGCTTACCAGCAACAAAAGCAAGGCCGTAAACAATAATTGACGCCGCTGCTTTTCCGTTTTGTTCTGTTTTTTTAAATCAGCAATCTGCCCCGCAGATTTTTCATAGTCAATTTGCAGTTGTACCCTGTCCAGCCGGCTGGCGGCCACCAGCGCATCAGTAGAATCTTTCAGGTGGTGATAAATGTTCAGGTATTGAATGGCATCCGTAGCATTACCGTTTTGCTGCAGAATATCCGCAAGGGCCTTTGCGGCATTCGTGCGGTGGGAGGGGTTGTAATACTTCAGCGTATTTAATGTGAATTGAAATGCCTTCCTGGCGAGCAGCAATGCGCTGTCACCTTTGCCCGTTTGCTGGTAAATGAAAGCAATCCGGTGCAGGGTATTTCCTGCATTACTGGTATCCTTTTGCAAAAGCGATGTATGATAATCTTCCCACATCAGCGGAAGGGCTGATTTGTAATCGCCCTGTTCCATTTTCAGGTAGCCGATATTTCCTTTTACAATGCCTGTCCAGGCCGTGTCATTATATTGTGTGGCACTTTGCGCCGCTTTGTTAAACCAGGCTGCTGCCGAGTCGTATTGTTGTTTGCGCTGGTATGAAATAGCGATAAGGTTTTGCGCCGACAATAAATTTCTGTGAAATGAAAAACTGTCTGAAAGCTGCAAACCCATCTGTGTAAACCGGATGCACTTATCATATTCCTGCGCTTTAAAAAATACGCCTCCCATATCCACCAGGGTTTTATTGCTGTTCGGAAAGTTTTCAAACCCCAGCTTTTCTTTCAGTTCAAAAGATTTGAGCAAATAAAGAAGGGCCTTGTCATTTTGCTTTGAATCATTATAGCTGTCGCCCAGCCACTGCAGGCAATCGGCCAGCAGGTAATCATCATCCGATTGCAGGGCAAGTTTGAGTGCTGAGTGCTGCATTTCAATACGGGCAGGAAAGTCTGTTTTTAATTCTAACTTCTCCATCAGTAATGGTTGTATCATCAGGGCACGGGCGGCTAATCGCTTATTTTTGCCTGCGGCGGCCTTTTGTAATACAGCGAAATAGTTGTCTTTGCTATCTGAAGAAGATTTCTTAAAGATATCCAGCGCTTTTACAATTTGTAAAGATTGGGAAGGTCCGGATGTGGAGAAAAACTGTATCCATTCATCAGCGGATGGTGATTGTGCATGGCAGCAATATGCCCGGCAGAAAACTAAAAGGAGCAGCAGTTTTTTTACAAACATGCTGTAAATATAAAAGACTTCCAAGTGTTTTAAAACTCCGGAAAACATGTTATTCCCGGTATTCAATCAACCAAACCAGGCAATCATAAAGTGTACACCGCCCGGTTAATTTCACTTACTGGTCGGCCGGTTACTGAACTGGTCTTTTGCAGGAGTAATAGGGTCGTTTGCACGGCTGTGTTGTGCCTGTCAGTTGATCATAATATTATAAGCTCCTGATGAGTGGGAACTGAAGTAAGATCAGAGTGTTTCGGACTTCCAATCACTTTCCAGTATGACAATACCCGAACGTAAATGAGGAGTGTTAAAAAAGACAACCTATGATTTCAGAAAGTTCACTATTCAGTTCTGAGACCTGCCAGTTTTATTAATAGATTAAGGTTTAATGTTGGGTTCAAAACAGGGCATTGCTGTTATTGGAACTGTACATCACCAGCCGGTAACTGCTTTTAGGTTTTATCCACCTTCTCGCTTAAATTTGCGACACTAAAAAAAGAAGCTAACAATGGCAAGATCTATAGCGTTCAGGGATGCACTTCGGGAGGCAATGAGTGAAGAAATGAGACGGGATGACCGGGTGTACCTGATGGGAGAGGAAGTGGCAGAATACAACGGCGCCTATAAAGTGAGCCAGGGTATGCTGGCCGAGTTTGGCCCCCGCCGGGTGATCGATACCCCCATCTCCGAACTGGGCTTTACCGCCATTGGCGTGGGCTCTGCCCAGAATGGCCTCCGCCCGATCGTGGAATTCATGACCTGGAATTTTGCTGTGCTGGCTTTAGATCAAATTCTTAACACCGCTTCTAAAATGCTGGCAATGAGTGGCGGACAAATATCCTGTCCGATCGTTTTCAGGGGTGGTAACGGCTCAGCTGGTCAGCTGGGTGCGCAGCACTCCACCGCTTTTGAGGCATTGTATGCGAATATCCCCGGTATCAAAGTGGTGTCGCCCAGCACGGGCTATGATGCCAAAGGATTGCTGAAACAGGCCATCCGTTTTGAGGAAGATCCTGTGATGTTCATGGAAAGTGAGCAGATGTACGGTGATAAAAGCGATGTGCCGGAAGAGGAATACTATATTGAACTGGGCAAGGCAGATGTGAAAAGGGCCGGTCGTGATGTGACCATCGTTTCCTTTAATAAAATGATGAAAGTAGCCCTGGGCGCTGCGGCTGAACTGGAAAAAGAAGGCATCAGCGCTGAGGTGATCGACCTCCGCACCATCCGCCCACTGGACTGGATGACCATCCTGGAAAGCGTAAAAAAGACCAACCGCCTGGTGATAGTGGAGGAACAATGGCCTTTTGCTTCCGTTTCTTCTGAGATCACTTACCGCATACAAAAAGAAGGGTTTGATTACCTCGATGCACCGATCCGCCGTATTACCGCGGCCGATGCGCCCCTGCACTATGCACCCAACCTGGTGGCTGGCGCCCTGCCGGATGTACCAAGAACGGTGAAATTGGTAAAAGAGGTGATGTACCAAAAGAAATAACTTCCGGGATACCCGTATTACAAACTTTCTTGCCTGTTATTGCCTCTTTTTTTCACAGAAGGCTCGTTTAAAATACCCTATTTATGGTATTTTTTAAAAATACTTTCGGCTAAGGTGCAGCGTTTGGCTTTTTAGCGGCATCTTTGTAACGGTTTTTCATAGGATATTGGATTTTAAAGCGAGGCTGGGTTTCTACCCGGCTTCTTTTTTTCCCTCAACCCCACATAGCAGGCTTTACACTCCGCTCTGCTGCATTTTCTTGCTCTGTTCCAACATACCAGCTTTTGTCAACTGCGATAAAAATTCCAAAGAAAGGGTTCACCCGTGACTCATAACTCTTAACTCTCACAACTCATACCCCTAAATCATTTACTTTTACGACTTAAAATAAACTCTTGCATGGCAGACATACTGATCATTGATGATGAAAAAGCGATCCGGAAAACGCTGACTGAAATACTATCCTTTGAAGGCTATAAAATAGATGAGGCTTCGGATGGTGAGGAAGGATTAAAGAAGTTCAAAGAAAAGACCTACGACCTTATCCTCTGTGATATCAAGATGCCGAAACTGGATGGCATCGAATTCCTGCAAAAAGCAGTAGAAGTGAACCCGGATATTCCTATCATCATGATCTCCGGGCATGGTAATATAGAAACAGCAGTAGAGGCGGTGAAGAAAGGCGCCTATGACTATATCTCCAAACCACCAGACCTGAACCGCCTGCTGATCACCATCCGCAATGCGATGGACAAAAGCAGCCTGGTGACGGAAACCAAGGTGCTGAAAAGAAGGGTGAGCAAAGTGCAGGAGATGATCGGCGAATCGACCCCTATCAAAAAGATCAAGGAAACGATAGAAAAAGTGGCCCCTACAGATGCCCGCATCCTCGTAACGGGTGAGAACGGCGTGGGTAAAGAACTGGTGGCCCGCTGGGTGCATGAGAAAAGCAACCGGGCCAACGGGCCTATTGTGGAAGTGAACTGTGCGGCCATTCCTACGGAACTGATAGAGAGTGAGCTGTTTGGGCATGAGAAAGGCTCTTTTACTTCTGCCATCAAACAGCGGATCGGGAAATTTGAGTCGGCCAATGGTGGTACCCTTTTCCTGGATGAGATCGGCGATATGAGTGCCTCTGCCCAGGCCAAAGTGCTGCGGGCATTACAGGAAGGCAAGATAACCCGTGTAGGAGCGGATAAGGATATCAGCGTGGATGTAAGGGTGATAGCCGCCACCAACAAAGACCTGCTGAAAGAAGTAGAAGCGAAGAACTTCCGTTTAGACCTTTACCATCGCCTGAGTGTGATCTTGATACATGTGCCTTCCCTGAATGACCGCCGGGATGATATTCCCCTGCTGGCGGACCAGTTCCTCACGGATATCTGTTCTGACTACGGTATTGCCCGCAAAGTGATGGACCCTGATGCTATTGCCCTGCTGCAGGAATATAACTGGACGGGGAATATCCGGGAGCTGCGGAACGTGGTGGAACGCCTGGTGATCTTATCTGGCAAAAGCATCACTGCGGAGGATGTGAACAGCTATGTAATGCCGAAATGAGTTGACAGCCCGTAGCCGTTGATCGTTAGCCCGCAGCTGTTTACCGGGCACCGCAGTTCGTTTACCGCCTTTTACAAAACTTTTCGTATTAATATTTTGATAAGCACTTATTTACGATATTTTTGCCAGCACTAAATTTAGGCTCATGCCATTATACCATTTATTCATTGTTTACCTTATCGGAACGCTGATCGTGTTGCTGCCGGCACCGGGTTTTGCCAAGCTGTTTGCCAAAGCAGGGGAGCAGCCCTGGAAGGCCTATGTGCCTTTTTATAATACCTGGGTGATGCAGGGACTGGCGCAACGGCCGAAACACTGGGTATTCTGGCAGATCATTCCGGTGGTCGGCTGGTTCATCAGCCCCGGCATCTTTATCGAGTTTGTAAAACTGTTTGGCAAATT
>CALSAT010000063.1:0-12730 GCA_943372905.1 Bacteroides fragilis
AGCAAAAGTAAGCGCTGCTGTAAACTTTCCAGAAAATTCCGGCTACCACCGGAAGAGGATACGGGCTATTTAAACAAACAGAAATCTAAAAGGAGGGTTGGGTATGAATATCGTACTGATAGGTTCGGGCAATGTGGCAACGGTGCTGGGAAGAAAATTCAAAGCGGCAGGGCATACCATTCTGCAGATATACAGCCGGAATGCTTCTGCGGCTTCGGAACTGGCCTATGAATGGGATTCGGAGTCCACCACGTACAAAAGCACCATCAGTAAATCAGGAGATGTGTATATTATTGCGGTGAATGATGATGCTATTGCGGATGTGATAGACCAGTTGCGGTTGCCGGGCAAAGTGGTGGCACATACAGCTGCCTCGGTTCCTAAAGAGATACTGAAAACGGTAACAGAACACTATGGCGTTTTTTACCCGTTGCAAAGTCTGCGGAAAGAAATGGCTGTCTTGCCGGATATCCCCATCTTTTTCGATGGCAGTTCTGATCTCACCAAGAAAACCCTGGCTTCGCTGGCCCATTCTATTGCTCCGGTACAAGCCATTGAGGCAGGTGATGATGCCCGGGCAAAGCTGCATGTGGCAGCGGTGGTGGTAAGCAATTTCACCAATCACCTTTACGCATTGGCGGCAGACTATTGCCGCAAAGAAGGGCTTGATTTTAAACAGTTACTGCCTCTTATTGAAGAAACCGCTTTACGCATAAAGACCGTTGCACCAAAAGATGCCCAAACAGGCCCTGCCATCCGGCATGATAAGGAAACTATTGAAAAGCACCTGGAGTTATTAAAGGCGCATCCGCAGTTGAAGAACATCTATGTGCTGCTGACCGAAAGCCTGCAGAGCAGCTAAACTGCAACGCATAAGAACCCTCTACAGGCAGAACCGACAAGGAGTTTTCTGCTACAGCAGACTTTTTCCTCTTCCATTCGGTATTCATCTGGTTTTCCCAAACAAGTAAATACATTCCTCCATTTACCATTATTTTTGCGTTCCTGAAACGAAAACACAGAGATGTACACTATTAAATTCAATTTTGAGCAAAAAGGACTGGCACCTGTTACCCTGAACAATATAGAATCTGGTCAATCGCTGCTGGAAGTGGCCCTGACACATGATATTGAACTGCACCATAATTGCGGTGGCGTATGTGCCTGCAGCACCTGTCATTTATATGTGGAGAAAGGGGCTGATTTCCTGGAAGAACTGACTGATAAAGAAGAGGATTTTATTGACCGGGCGGTAAGTCCGAAACTTAATTCCAGGCTGGGTTGTCAATGCCTGCTGAATGACGGGGAAGGCGAAGTAGAAGTGACACTGCCTGACCAAACGCAGTTTCTGGGAGAATGATCGGAAGTACGATGTACTTCATGTGTAGTCTTTGATTTTCATATTTTCACCTTTCCAAATTTTCATAATATATGTCACATTTTGAACCACCGATAAACTGGGCCGATCATGAAGATATTGCGCTGAAACTGTATGAACGCTTTGGCGATGAGTTTACAGAAGGCAAGATCTACCGTATCCGCTTTACCGATCTGCTGGAATGGATACTCCAGATACCGGGTTTTGAAGGTACCCGTGAGCAAAGCACCGAAGGCCACCTGGAAATGATACAAAGCGCCTGGGTATATGAGTGGAGGGATAATCAGAAATGATTTGAAAATGTAGTAATTTGATGATTTGAATAGTAACAACTAATGTGTCTTCGCTAGGGTTATCTTGTTTTCCAGAAGGATACTTTGAACAAATTTCCGCATTTCCAAATTTTCAAATTGTCATTCATGAACGTTCTCGAATTATTTAAAAAGATCACCACTTTCGTTTTTGATGTGGATGGCGTACTGACAGACGGTACCGTACTGGTATTACAAAATGGCCTGCAGGCAAGAAGAATGAATATCAAAGATGGGTTTGCTTTGCAAATGGCGATCAAGAATGGTTTCCGGGTGAAGATCATATCCGGCGGTAATTCTCCGGAAGTAAAAGACCGGCTGGAAAAACTGGGAGTGAAAGAAATTGATATGGCGGTGATGGATAAAAAGGCCTTACTACAGGAATATATTAAGAGTAATACATTGCAAAAAGAAGAAGTGCTGTATATGGGCGATGATCTGCCCGATCTGCCGGCCATGAGTGTGGTGGGGTTGCCCTGTTGCCCGTTTGACGCAGTGGCAGAAGTAAAAGAAGCAGCACAATATATTTCCCCTCGCAAAGGCGGCGAAGCCTGTGTAAGAGAAGTAATTGAAAAAGTACTGAAACTGAATGACAAGTGGGAGTACCGGGCAGATGTAGCTTCGAAGTAATAACGACCTTGTACAAATGGCGTGCTGACTTCCGGAAATATTTTTCATTCCGGAATCCATACTTCACACTTCCCAGTTGATACTTGCTATTTCGTATCTTCCCCTAAATTTTATTCATGAGATTGACAGCCGCTTTTTTGAAGATGATCCGACTGCCTAATCTCTTTTTCATGGCGCTTACGCAGGTGCTCTTCCAGTTTTGTATTTATCATACTTTATACAAAGGCCATATTCCTGATGCCGATCACAGCCGTTTTGTATTATTAGTTTTTGCTTCCTTATTTATTGCTGCTGCCGGGTATATCATCAATGATTATTTTGATATTAATATTGATGAGGTGAACAAGCCGCAAAAAATGGTGGTGGACAAAGTGATACACCGCCGCTGGGCCATCGCCTGGCATTTTATGCTCAGCGCCACCGGTATTATACTTACTGTAATTGCTCTGCCTTTTTTAAAACAATGGTATTTAATACTGGCAAATGTATTTTGCGTGGCGCTGCTCTGGTTTTATTCCACCACGTTCAAGAGACAACTGCTGACGGGCAATATCATCATTTCTTTACTTACTGCCTGGACGATACTGATCATCTTCTTTTCCAAGTTTCACCTGGGTGATGCCTTTGGGAATGAGAATGGCGGTCACTATAAGTTTTTCCGGCTGGCCGTGTTATACGCCGGGTTTGCCTTCATCATCTCTCTTATCCGCGAAGCGATAAAAGACATGGAAGATATGCCAGGTGATGAAAAGCACGGCTGCCGTACCATGCCGATCGTATGGGGCATCAATGCCACGAAGGTATATGCGGCGGTATGGCTGATCGTTTTGATAGCGGTGCTCATTGTATTGCAGGTATATGTATTGCAATTCAGGTGGTGGCTGGCGGTGGCCTATAGTGTACCAGCCATCATTTTTCCGCTGTTTGTTATTTTGTGGAAGTTGAAGCGCAGCAATACAACAGCAGATTTTCACCAGTTAAGCACATTAACGAAACTGGTAATGTTCACAGGTATTATTTCAATGATATTTTTCTATTTCTATTTATGAATAAAATAATTCTTGCTTCCCAATCGCCAAGACGAAAGCAACTGCTGGAATGGGCAGAAGTACCGTTTGAAGTGGTCGTAAAAGAAACGGACGAACGTTTTCCACCAGGTATTTCGCCTGATGAAGTGGCGGTATATATTGCCCGTAATAAAGCCCTGGCGGTACAGGCGCAGGCCGGAAAAGAGGCTGTGATCCTGGCGGCAGATACTATCGTGGTGCTTGGTGATAATATAATTGGCAAGCCGGTACACCGGGAAGATGCAGTAAGTATTTTACTGGCCTTGTCCGGCGAAAAGCATAAAGTAATCACCGGTGTGGTGATACTGAAAGGCGACCAGGAAATTGCGTTTGCCGATACTACTGATGTGGAGTTTCATGATCTGTCGGTGAAAGAGATCGAATTTTATGTAGATAAATACAAGCCATACGACAAAGCCGGTGCCTATGCCATCCAGGAATGGATAGGAGTGGTGGGCATCAAATCCATCAGCGGGGATTTCTATAATGTGATGGGCCTGCCAGTGAGCAGGGTGGTGAGAGAGTTGGCTTTGATCAGTTGATTAGTTTATTAGTTAATCAGGGTCGTGCTATAATTACTTCTACAGAGTTTTGATGAATTCTTGCTATTCGGGCTTCCCAGTAAACCAGTTAACCAATAAACCAATTAACTTTGTACATATTTAATCCGTTAATCTTACCCCATGACCGAAAGGCTGCTCCAGTTCATCTGGCAATTCCAGTATTTTACCAAACAAGAACTTCTTACAACAACCGATGAACCGGTACAGATAATTTTTCCGGGGCAATACAATACGAACCAGGGCCCTGATTTTTTCAATGCTAAAATAAAGATCGGCCCCACCACCTGGGCGGGAACAGTGGAACTGCACATCAAAACTTCTGACTGGGAAAAGCACCACCATCATCAAGACAGTAACTACAACAACGTAATACTGCATGTGGTATGGGAAGATGATGGTATAAAAAATGAGCTGCCGGTACTGGAACTGAAAGGAAGGGTGTCGAAAATATTATTAGACCGGTATGAAGAGTTGTTGAATGCGGCCGCCTTCATTCCATGCGAAAAAAGCATCCAAACCGTTCGTGATATTACCTGGAAAAGCTGGAAGGACCGGTTGCTGGCAGAACGGCTGCTGAGAAAATCAGAACAGGTGGAAACATACCTGAAGCAAAACAACTATCACTGGGAAGAAACATTCTGGTGGCTGCTGGCCCGCAATTTTGGGGTAAAAGTAAATGCAGAAGCGTTTGAAGAGATTGCGAGATCCATCCCGTTAAATGTGTTAGCAAAAAATAAAACACAGATACACCAACTGGAAGCACTGCTCCTGGGTCAGGCGGGTTTACTAAAAGGGAAGTTGGAGGAGGATTACCCGGTGATGTTACAGAAAGAATATCAGTTCCAGAAATATAAGTATGGCCTCAAACCATGCTCCGATCCTGTCTTCTTTCTCCGGATGCGGCCGGGGAGTTTTCCCACTATCCGGCTGGCGCAACTGGCGATGCTGATCCATGATTCAGCTCATTTGTTTTCTAAAATTAAGGAAGCGGTTTCTGTAAAAGATGTTAAAAGCTGGTTTGATGTAACGGCCAACGACTACTGGCATTATCACTACCGGCTGGATGATCCTTCTGCATATAAAAAGAAAAAGCTGGGGGCTGCCATGATTGATAATATCATCATTAACACCGTAGTGCCTGTATTATTTGCATATGGCAATTATCATACTGAGGATAAGTACAAGGAAAAGGCCCTGCAATGGCTGGAGGAAACGGCAGCGGAGAATAATAATATCACCAGGGGCTTTCAGCAGTTGGGGGTGGAGAACAGGAGTGCATTCGACAGCCAGGCTTTGATCGAATTGAAGAATGAGTATTGTGATAGGAAAAGATGTTTGGAATGTGGGGTGGGGAATGCTGTACTGAAGTCATGAATGACTGTAATTGATGCAGTACTTCTTTTGGATTACAAATCATAGTTAGGTCTTTCTGTTTTCCGGTAACGACCCACCCCGGTTTCCTAAAGTATAGGGAGTATTCAATCCGCCCCTCCACGGAGGGGAAGAACCCTTATTGGTAATTGTTTGTGTGGCCTGTTCGAACTTTCAGTATACGTCCCCTCCATGGAGGAGGAAGATGCCCCGCAGAACTACAGCGGGCAGGCAATGAAAAACTGAAGCTGGGTAAAAATATTATTTATTCTCAGCTTTTAAATAATGGAAAAATAGATTGGTATTAATGGTAAGGGAAAATTGGTTTTTCCGGACATTGGGGAATGGATATTTATTCGTTGAAATATTATACCCATAAAAAAGATTCACCACTCCCAGACCGAAGCCTAATTTGGGGGTAATCACCCAATCTGTATGTGTATCATTGAATAAGTAAGTGAGTTCGATGCCTCCGCCACCACCATTATTGATCATTTCTGCACCCAGCTTCACGCCATATACTTTTTCATTGCCTTTGGTTGGAGGTGTCCATTGAAAAGTAGAGTAAAAGGCTGATGCTATATACCCATGGGTTCCTTCATAAAAATATTTTTGAAAGACCAGGCCCAGTTCCGTATAAAAATTCTTTTGAGTACCTGCTCCAAGCCGGATGGCGGGTTCAAATTTTTTCCAGGAAGCGGGTACATGATTTTTAGCAGTATCTGGTGACTGTGCATGAGATACTGTGCTGCAGAATAGAATGGCAACTGCAAAAAGTTTCATCGTAAACGCATTTAGGCTGTTATCCCCATACTCCCCAATCTATTTTTACCTCAATATCCGGATGAATGCTTTTCATCACAGGACAAGTGTCGCCGGTATGGCGCAGAATGGTCTTTGTCTTTTCATCTATATCTTTTAAGGCATCCGGAATATGAAACGTAAGTTCGATGCCGCCCACCCGCCGGGGGTCGGCCTTCATGATCTTCAACACTTCTATTTTCACGTCGTTCAGGTCAAAGCCCATCGTCCGGGCCTTGATGCCCATTACCGTTATCATGCAGGTGGCCAGGCTGGTGGCCAGCAGGTCGGTGGGAGAGAACCGTTCGCCTTTTCCATTATTATCAGTGGGGGCATCCGTTTCAAAATGGTCACCGCTTTTCAGGTGGGTACAGGTGGTGCGGAGGCCGCCATTATAAACTACAGCAGAGGTCATTATCAATATTTTGCCCTAAATTTACGTTATTGAGTTAAGAGATTAAGGAGGGCAGCAGGAAAAGAGAAGTTCAGCTAATTGGAACGATATCACTTTCTCTCATTTTCTGTTTCAACCTCTTTGCTATATAAACATAACGCCGTGAAGAAACTCCCCTTACTGCTGATTTTTGTACTAAGTGCAATTGCTTCCTTTGCTCAGGAACCTGAGAAGGGAAAAAATGATAAAAAAGAGGCCCGCCGCAAGAAGGTCAGTGAACTGATCAAGCAATCGGAGGAAGGGGTGCTGGTGTACAGCCGTCAAAGCATTTTCGGTTTCCAGTTCCGCACCAACGGGTATGGCGCTTTTTATGAGTTGGGAAGAATGAAGACCAACCGCAAGACAAATATCTACCGCATCGACATTACCGAGATCAAACATCCGAAAGAAGAAAAATTACAGGCCGGTGGTATTTTCTTTGGCAACCCGTTCGTGTATGGCAAGATCAATAACTTTTACCAGGTAACGCTGGGTTTTGGCCAGCAACATATCCTGGGCCAAAAAGGAAATAAGAACGGGGTGGCCGTTTCAGCTATTTACAACGGAGGTCTTGCCATTGGTCTATTGCGGCCTTATTATATTGAAGCGGCCGACCCGGTTACCGGCCAAAGCAAAGTCATTAAATATTCTTCTGCTGACAGTTCTCTTTTTTTGGGCCCTACCATCCTTGGCAGTGGCGGACTGAGCAAAGGCTGGGGTGAGATGAAAATAAAACCCGGTGCTTTTCTGAAAACAGCCCTGCGGTTTGATTATGGACGTTTTAACGAAGTGGTGTCTGGCCTGGAAATAGGTCTTAGTGGTGAATTCTATGCCTCCAAGATACCGCAGATGGTGGACCAGAAAGAAAGACAATTCTTTATACAAGGTTACATTTCCATCCTGTTTGGACGGCGCAAGTAATGGCCGTATTTTTGCCTCATGACAGAACTCCCGATAGCAACTCCTGCTGTTGATAATACCCGGGTAAAAAAACCCGATTGGCTGAGGGTGAAATTACCCATCGGTGAAAGTTATAAGCATGTACGGGGACTGGTAGATACGCATAAACTTCATACAATTTGCGAAAGCGGCAATTGCCCTAATATGGGTGAGTGCTGGGGGGCCGGTACTGCTACTTTCATGATATTAGGCAATACCTGTACCCGCAGTTGCGGGTTTTGTGCGGTGGCAACGGGCCGCCCTGACCCCGTAGACTGGGATGAACCACAGCGGGTAGCTGAAGCCATACACCTGATGAAAGTGAAACATGCTGTCATCACTTCGGTGGACCGGGATGAGATACCTGACGGTGGCTCCATTATCTGGTACAATACCATCAAAGCGGTGAAAGCCCTGAACCCTGAAACGACCTTAGAAACACTGATCCCTGATTTTAAAGGACAAAAAGAGAATATACAACGGGTAATAGACGCCGCACCGGAAGTGGTAAGTCATAATATAGAAACAGTGGAACGGCTGACCCGCCAGGTGCGGATACAAGCCAAATACTGGCGCAGCATGGAAGTGATTCGCACCCTGAAAGAGGGTGGTATGCGTACCAAGAGCGGCATTATGCTGGGGCTGGGCGAAACAAAAGAAGAAGTGATACAGACGATAAAAGACCTGCAGGCCAATGGTTGTGATGTGATAACGATCGGGCAATACCTGCAACCAACTAAAAAACATTTACCTGTTCACCGGTTTGTACACCCGGATGAATTTGCTGAATACCGGGAGATCGGGTATGGCCTCGGATTGGATTATGTGGAAAGTGGTCCGCTGGTACGTTCCTCTTATCATAGTGAAAAACATGTAATAGCTGGATATGGTAAGGCTGCCTGGGAGAAGGAAAAAGGGAAGTAACTGTATAATACTTCCCGATCTTTCAAACGTATTCAATTAGTACCTTCAGGTATCTCAATGGCACCGGATGCACAAATCCACTTTTCTCATTTCCTTTTTGCTGTACATGTTTACCGGCATGGCCCAGAACGGATGGATAACCATCAAGCCCGTTCCCGCCGGCGCCATCCTTTCAGAGCTCTCCGTGTATCATTGTGAATGCACCGGGTCAAGAGACCTTGATGTTGACACCGGCACTCTTCATGTATTACCCGGCCAGGAACATACCAGTGCGGGTATGCTTGACATCAGCTCCGAACAGCGGGATATACTTTTTGGCAAAAAACAACAACGGCTTAATTATGTATTCCTGGTAAGAGGTAGAGTAACAAATGTGCTCGACCGTGGCGGACCCCAAAAGGCCGGGCCACGATATGTTCCTTTTTTTGAAATTTACCAGTATAAGATCCTGCGCAAAGCCTTTATTACACAGCCAACGCTTGTCAACTGGAAAAATGTGGATTCACTTTTTCAGCCACTCCCGCCATCGGTGCAGGTGTTCATGGGAGATAAGCAATATGTGACCGGGGATACCGGCGGCTTCCGTGCTTACTATGTAATCGCCGACCTGAAGGATAAGCGGCTGACCTTTACCACAGATACTTCAAAGAACAGGCGGCTTACTCCTGCAGCTTTTTATGATAAGAACAATAAGCCCCTGCTGGTGGTCAATACCACTTTCTTTTCTTTTGCCACCAATCAGAATCTGAATGTGGTGATAAAAGACAGGAAGCTGGTTAGTTATAATATACATAGCTTGCCCGGTCGGGGGAAGGACACATTTACCTACCGCCACCCGCATACAAGCGCCATCGGCATTACCCGCAAGCGGACTGCCGATATTGCCTGGATATATACTGATTCATTGCACCGCCACGCCTATGCCAGTCAGCAACCCGTAAAACTCATGAAGGATTCTTTTTCCTCTTTTCGCTATGTGATCCCCTTTGAGAAAAAGGGTAGAGGACTCCATGGAACGCTAAAGCCATATACTCGCGGATTTGAAAAATGGAATATGCAAACCGCCGTCGGTGGCGGACCCGTTTTGATACAGGAAGGTGAAATAAAGATCACCAATAATGAAGAACTAAAGTTTGCAGGCAAAGCTATTGACGACAAACATCCCCGCACGGCCATGGGCTACACAGAAGATGATAAACTCATTATCCTAATGATAGAAGGGAGAAATAAAAATGCCACCGGTGCCAGCCTGACGATGTTAGCCTGGATACTCCGGGACCTTGGCTGCGTGGAAGCCCTCAACCTCGACGGCGGTGGCAGTAGCTGTATGCTGGTAAATGGAAAAGAAACGATCAAACCCTCTGATAAAGAAGGTCAAAGGGCTATACCTGCTGTATTTATCATTCAGGCCAAATAGCTATTTAGCTGATCCTGTGGATAATAGGGCTTTTTTTCTTTCTCTGCAGTTCCCTTTGGCATGGTTTTCACATAGCACTGATAACTAAACATAAATAATTATGAAAAAGTACTTCATTGCCGCTTTATTTCTGAGTGGATCAGCAGCCCTTGTGATAACCGCCTGCTCCAAAGACAAATCTGGTAATGATACCACTACGCTGAAAGTACGCATGACAGACAATCCTGTTAACGCACAGGAAGTGAATGTAGATATTGAACAGGTGATGGTTAAGTTTGGGGAAGACAGTGTGAATGGCTGGGTGAACCTGAATACATACACAGGAATTTACGACCTGCTCGGTTTACAAAATGGGGTAGACACCCTGTTGGCAACCGGAACAGTGCCTGCCGGTGTGGTAAAAGAGATCAGGTTTGTACTGGGTACGGATAATACCATTAAAGTCGGTGGAGTGGTTTTTCCGCTGAGCATTCCCAGCGGCAGTGAATCAGGGTTGAAGATTAAAGTAAATAAGCAGTTAAATGCATCACTGGATTCTTTACTTATAGACTTTGATGCAGCCCTTTCAATTCATCAAACAGGCGCAGGCGTATACCAGCTGAAGCCGGTATTGAAAGTAAAATAAGTTGATCCAATTTCATTGAATGATCAAAGCCCTGAATTTACTTCAGGGCTTTTTTAATAAATTATATAACGAACGATACAGACTCTAATCCCACACCAATGCACTGGCGCCTAAGATGGCCGCATCGGCTTCTTTCAGGTCGCTGAAGATCAGTTTTACTTTATTCTTGAATATTTGTATCAGGTGTTCTTCCATTGACCGGCGGGTGGGATTCATGATCAGGTCGCCCGCCTTGGTTAATCCGCCAAATAATATAATGGCCTCCGGGGAGGAGAACATTACAAAGTTGGCCAACGCCTCTCCCAATATTTCACCCGTAAACTCAAATATTTGATTGGCGATATTATCACCTTTAATAGCGCAATCATATACAGATTGACTGGTGAGGTCGTTTAGCGAATAGTCACGCAGCAGGCTTTCTGTCTCCGGGTTTTCAGAAAGCAGTTCTAACGCTGTTTCCCGCACACCGGTGGCAGAGGCGTAAGATTCCAGGCTGCCTTTGATGCCGGTGCCTTTATGCAAACGTCCGCCGGGCCGGATGATGGTATGACCCAATTCGCCGGCAAAGCCATCATGACCGAGTAATATCTTTCCATCAATCACAATCCCGCTGCCCACACCGGTACCGAGTGTGATGGTGATGAAATGCTTCATGCCTCTGGCGCAGCCGTAACGCATTTCGCCCATAGCGGCAGCATTGGCATCATTCGTCAGCTTTACGGGGAGGCCAAATTTTTCAGACACCATGCTGGCAAAGGGGATGATGCCCCGCCACTTCAGGTTGGCGGCGTATTCAATATTACCGGTGTAGTAATTACCATTGGGGGCGCCAATACCAATACCGGCGCATTTTTTGGGACCACCGGCTTTATCAATTAAGGGCATCAGTTTTTCGTGGAGATCAATGATGAAGTCTTCCACAATCTCATGCTCGTTCGTAAGAAGGCGGTCCTGGGCCAGGATATGCCCATGCTTATCAACAATACCAAATTTGGTATTGGTACCACCTATATCAATGCCGACTACAAATTCTGCCATATTCTTTTTTAATAAGGAATGAATGTAAATAAATTAATTAATGTCCGGCACCAGCCACTTCCGCATCGTAATCAATACCCTGTTTGCGGAGGATGCCTTTTACCAGGAAGGCAAACAAAGCAAGATAGGCGAAGCAAACCACTGCTACTATATACGACTGGTGAATGCCGATAATATCCGCCAGTTTTCCCTGGATAGGAGGAAGGATACCACCGCCCAGGATCATCATGATCAGGAAAGCGGAACCCTGTGACTGGTATTTGCCAAGCCCCGCCACAGATAAACTAAAGATACAGGGCCACATAATAGAGCAGCAAAGCCCGGCACTCAGGAAAGCATAAATGGCTACCGTGCCACTGGTAAGCAAACCGATCACCATGGCCGCCACACCCAGCAGGCTGAAGATAAGCAGTGTTTGTACCGGCTTGTCTTTACTAAAATAAAACGCTACCGCCAGTACCAATACACAAACGATGTAATAGTATAAGGCAGATACTTTATAGTTGGACAAATAGATGATCAGTATCAAGATACCAAAGGCAATGATGGGAACGATCAGTTGCAGCAGTTGTTTAGTAGCCTTACTCATGTTGAAGGCGCCAACGGCACCCGTCCACCGGCCGATCATCAGGCTGCCCCAATACATCATAATGTATGGAGTGGCCTCAGAGGCGGATAAAGCGCCAAATTCTTTTTGCTTCAGCAGTTCACCAAGGTTACTGCCCACCGCTACTTCCACACCCACATACGTAAAGATGCCGAGCATACCCAGCACCAGCTGCGGGTACTGCATAGCACCCCAGCCTTCCGGTTTTTTCTTTGCCCTCAGGCTGGAAAATAATAGTCCGACCACCACTACAGCCAGGGCCCCAAGGAGCCAGTTAAGGCGATATTTTTCCAGCGGATGTTTGAGGGCAGTCATTGCTGCTTCCTGGGTTTTTATAAGCCCGCGGTTTGTGCGGGCAGTACTGAGTACAGAGAGAACAGTGTTATTATCACTATAAGCGGATTGCAGCGAATCTAATTTCTTATCTAATAATGCGGAATCCTGTTCAAGAAATTTTCGGGAGAAATTAGTATCAGCAGGGTTGGCAGGCAGGGCTGCTTTTAGCAAAGAGTCAGTGTCATGACGCTGTTGTTTGATCTTTGTTTCGATCGCCACGATCTGTTTAGCGTCCTTGCTGTTGTAACTTGAAAATACAGGCACAAAGAACACGGCCAGGGCGGCTGTCA
>CALSAT010000064.1:0-12675 GCA_943372905.1 Bacteroides fragilis
CCATAAAAAGATTGCAATAAACGATCGTTCAGCTACCTGTTAAAATACCCCCGGAACCACCGGGGGTATTTTTTTATAAAAACTTTATGGAATGTTTTTATACAGGCATCCCATACCTTACAGTAACTTGATCACTCACCGAAAACCACAGCTTATGCTCTCGAGACAAACCCTCAACCGGATCATCATCTTCAGCTTTATGGTACTCGTAGGATTCTCCCTTGCCAAAGCGATCTATCACAAAAGTGTAATGGGCATTATCCTGGCCCTGGTGAGCCTGGGTGCAGGTATTTATTTTCTCTATATACTGGCCAAGGCAAAAGAAGACATGGAAAGAGAAACTGCAGGACGTACAATGGCAGAATAAGAACCCATGCGATCTTGTACCCTGTTTCTGTTAATAGTTATTGCCGCGGCGACTGCCTGTGAGCATAAAAAAGCCAGTGCTACTTTATCAGAAACAGCCCTTCAGCCAGGTGATACTCAAAGAAAATTCAGTCCTTTAGATACGGTAACCAACAGTATTCATGTATTCGTGGCTTTATGCGATAATAAGTACCAGGGCATAGTTCCCGTCTCAGCAAAAGTGGGCAATGGACAAGACCCTGATAATAACCTGTACTGGGGATGGGGATATGGCATCAGTACTTTCTTTAAGAACAGTAAAGAATGGGAATTGATCAGCACACAAAAGCCGGATTCCCTGGTGCTTGAAAGGATTGTATTCAGGCATCGCAACACTGGCTATTATCTGATAGCCGATGCTTACGATGGAAGATACATCAAACAGTGTACGATAGATTTTTTAAACAGTTTATCCGGACAAACAAAAGATACGATCCATTCAGGAAAACAGGTAATTGGCATAAATGGGAATGCCCGGCTGATTTCGCTGATCGGGCACAACGGGCTGATGGATTTCCAGATTCCCGAACCGGCTGCCAATGAAGACAAGCGGGAAAGAGATTGCATTATACTTGCCTGCATCAGTAAAAAATATTTTCTGCCTTACATACAAAAAGCCAATGCATACCCGGCCCTGCTCACGTCAGGATTAATGGGCCCGGAAGCCTACACACTGCACGATGCCTTGTCGGCTTATGTAAAAGGCGGGAACTATGAACTAATGAGAACAAATGCGGCCAAAGCCTATTCAGCATATACCAAATGTTCCTTTCAGGCAGCCAGGAACCTGTTGGTGACCGGCTGGTAAAAGTTTATTCGAGTAAAGCCATGATCTCCCTTTTCAGTTCTTCATGCGAGAGCTGATCTTCAGCAAACTTCCGGTAGCCTTTTTTATTATTTACAAAAAGGGTTGCCGGAATTGCTCCTGACCATTTAGGATCGATCTTCGGGCAGAAATAATCTGCATCCGTTTCATCCAACCAGAGAATAGAAGCGGTGATGTTTCTTTGGCTGGCAAAGGTTTTTATGTTGTTGGGAAAAGCTTCTTTGAAATCGAGGCTTACTAATAGCAATTGCAAACTGTCCTTACTGTGCGCCAAAGCTTCCTCCTGGAAATAAGGTATCTCTTCAATACAAGGCTTGCACCAGGTGGCCCACATATTAATGATCAGCGGGGTCTTGCTTTCAGCAATGATCTTTTCGAGGTCAGTGATCTTTACACGCCTCACTTCCTGCCCAAAAATCAGGCTGCCAGCCAGTAATGAAACGATAAGTAAAATATTTCTTTGCATATACTATGTACTAAAGACTACCGGCTATTCTCCCCCCACTCCTTAAACAACTCTGCATAGCGGACGGCATCCAAACCCGGCTGGTTGTACTGCCCCGCATTGCTTTTCTGCCGGAACGCCTCATACAGGGTAACCGCACAGGCCACACTGATATTCAGCGATTGAATGATCCCCACCTGCGGAATGATAAAATTACCATCTGCCAGTTCCCTGATCTCATCACTCACCCCGCTGTGTTCATTACCAAATACCAATGCAATGCTTTGGGTAAAATCAATACTGTGTAAACTTACAGCATCGCTGCTGAGATGAGTGGTTAAAATGGTTGAATAGTGCTTTCTCAGGGATGAAAAACATTCGGCCGCATCTTCATACTGGTGAACCGTAAGCCACTTCGCAGCGCTGGATGAACTTTTCGCCCCCCATTTTTTATGCCGGGGTATTTTTGTATTGAGAATATAAATATCCTGCACCCCCACTGCATCCGCCGTTCTCATCACCGCAGAAATATTATGCGGGTCAAATACATTCTCCATCACCAGGGCAATATTTCCCTGCCGCTTATTTAATACCGATGTCAATCGCTGATGTCGTTCCGGGGTCATTGAAATTGAAGTTGTTAGATTGTAATAACCGGCAATTTAAGTATATTTATAATTGGTAAAATCGTAAATACATTTTACATCACGCCATAAAAAGAAACTTACAATATGAAATATACTCCCGTCCAAAATTACATTGGAGGAAAGTTTGTAGCAGCTTCCACTGCTAAGACTCTGGAGGTCATCTCACCAGTCGATGGCACCCTGCTCTCTACCGTGCCCATGTCCGCTGCCAGAGACCTTGATGATGCCGTAAAAGCCGCTAAAGCTGCCTTTCCTGCATGGAGCAAAACCCCCATCAAAGAAAGAGTACAGGTATTCTTCCGCTATAAATACCTGTTGGAAAAGAACCTCAAAGAGCTGTCAGAACTGGTACAGGAAGAAAATGGCAAAACCTACAGTGAAGCCGTGGCTGAAGTGGAAAAAAGTATTGAGCTCACTGAATTCGCCACTTCACTGCCACAACTGATCACCGGAGAGATACTGGAAGTAAGCAAAGGGGTGGAATGCCGCACCGAACATGTGCCGCTGGGAGTGGTTGCCTCCATCGTTCCGTTCAACTTTCCCGCTATGGTTCCCAACTGGACCATTCCCAATGCCATTGCGCTGGGCAATTGTATGATCATAAAACCTTCAGAAAAAGTTCCCCTCAGTACGGTCAGGTTAGCGCTGCTCTTAAAAGAGGCCGGTTTGCCGGATGGTGTATTGAATATCGTGAACGGGGACAGCGAGATCGTAACTGCCATCTGCGATCATTCGGGTATTGAAGCCGTTTCCTTTGTTGGTTCCACTAAAGTGGCGAAGATCGTTTACCAAAGGGCCACTTCCCATTATAAAAGAGCATTGGCATTAGGCGGAGCTAAAAATCACCTGATGGTATTACCCGATGCCATTCCCGGTATGACGGCACAAAATGTGGCGGCCAGTATGAGTGGTTGTGCCGGGCAACGATGCATGGCGGCCTCCGCCATGATCGGTGTGGGCAATGTGGACAGCATCATTGATAAAATTTGTGAAGAAGCCAGGAAGATTATTCCCGGAGAAAATCTGGGCGCTGTGATCAGTAAAGAAAGTAAAGAACGCATTGAACGGTATATCGGCGAAGCAGAAAGAGATGGCGCCAAAATTTTAGTGGACGGCCGCAACACCAATGTAAAAGGAAAAGAGAACGGTACTTATGTGGGCCCGACAGTAATTGATTATGTAACACCACAAATGAGTGTGGCCACCGAAGAAATATTCGGCCCTGTTATTTCCATAATGCGAACCAATACGGTAGATGAAGCATTGGCGATTGAAAATGCCAACCCTTATGGCAATGCTGCTTCCGTGTTTACCCAAAACGGTGGCATGGCCCGTTATATTATTGACCGTGCCAGTGCCGGTATGATCGGGGTGAATGTCGGTGTACCCGTACCCAGAGAGCCCTTCTCCTTCGGCGGCTGGAATGAAAGTAAGTTTGGTGTGGGTGATATAACCGGAAAAAGCTCTATTGAATTCTGGACAAAGTTGAAGAAGAGTACCACGAAGTGGAATGCAGAGGCGGGAGTGAATTGGATGAGTTAAATGGTGAGTGGGGAATGGCGAGTGGTGAGTAGGGAAACAAAATGCTGTAGTAAACATCCCCGCCTGGGCGGGGTGAATTGAGGGAAACTATTTTCTCTGAGAATATGGGGTGGGTTATTTAGTCAGCCTCAGTTTTCAATGGCATCGTCTGTTGCAAATTTATCCTGAGGTAATGAAGGGCACACTTCAGGGTTCGGGACAATGATGAGCAAATACAAAGTAATAATCTGATGAACTACAAAAAGCTGATATTATTCATAATACCTGTTTTATGTATTTCATGCGCAAATAGTTCTGATAATAAAAAAGCTAACAATAAAGACTCAGCCATTGTTCACGGCAAAGAATTTGGATCCACCATCATTGATTCTAATGTTTATGATGATATTGATATATTCAAACTTGAAGGCATTGGAAATATAAAACACCCAACTAATTACCCGTACATAAAAATCGAAAATGAGGGTAATGCAAAAAAGAGAATCGTGTATAAATATTCAGCCACAGACTCAAGTGAAAGTATTTATAAGAAAGAAAAAAGGTATTGTCTAAAAATTGATGAATACTGGGCTGATAGCGGCTATAATCGGATCTATGAATATATACAACCAGATAAAATCACACGGCTAGTGTATTACGGATCACACTTGAAGACCGGATTTCATTTAGACGACATTATTGTTATAGAAAAGAATAAAAGCACAATGTATAGCTATTGGGGCAAAAAGGGACCCTATATAGAACCAGATATTAATAATTTAGATCTGATTAAAGACAAAGTATCAGTTGTAGTAATCGAGAAGTTTAAAAGGCAAAATGGCATTTTAACTGCTTACTCCCAATCTATTGACAGAATTAAAAACAAAATTTTTGAAAGCGACACCGCTTGCTACAATATTGGAGAACATTCATGGTTTTGGTTTGAAACTTTTGGCTGGAAAAATAAAGTAGCATGTAATTAACAACATCGTAAATTTTGAACAGCGAACAGAACCCCGAAGTGTGCGATCCCGCCAGAGGAAAGGCGGGACAGGCTGCAACGAAAGCTGATAGTAGCACTAAAGCCGGGCTAATAAAAAATAAAATACTATGAATACAAAAACAATCTCCAACATTTCAAATGCTGAGAACCCCCTTGCGGGGGGCAGGGGGGCTTCTTCTGCAGAACTTGGGGAGGCCATCATCCAGAACAATCTCGATTACACCCTCTTCTCCTGGTCCAAACAAAAGGGCATCGCCCCTATTGCCGTAAAACATGCCGAAGGAGTGTACCTCTATGACTACGACGGCAAACGCTATATCGATTTCTCATCGGGGCTGATGAATGTGAATATTGGTCACGGTAACCAACGGGTAACGGATGCTGTAGTAAAACAAATGCAGGAAGTGGCCTATGTAACGCCAAGCTGCGTAACTAAAGTGCGGGGAGAACTCGGAAAGAAACTCGCAGCAATTTGTCCCGGTGATCTGAATAAAGCATTCTTTACGTTGTGTGGTGCCACATCCATTGAAAATGGCATCAAGCTGGCGAGACTATACACAGGCCGTCATAAAATACTCACCCGTTACCAATCCTATCACGGCGCCTCTTACGGTGCTATGAGTGCCAGCGGCGATCCGCGGCGGATTGCCATGGACAGCCAGCAGGCTCCCAACTTTGTGCATTTCGATCTGCCTTATTTATACCGGTGGGAATATGGCGAAGAAAATTTATTGAAGGAATCCGTGGCCTCATTAGAAAGGGTAATTGCATATGAAGGTGCCGGAAATATCGCAGCAATTTTGTTAGAAGGCGAATCCGGTTCATCCGGTTGTTTGCAATATCCGGTTGGGTACCTAAAAGCCGTAAGGGAAATCTGCAATAAGCATGGCATACTATTAATTATGGATGAAGTGATGAGTGGTTTTGGAAGAACCGGCAAATGGTTTGGTTTTGAAAATCATGGTATCGTTCCGGATATGATCGCCATGGCAAAAGGTCTGACCTGCGGGTATCTTCCGTTTGGTTGTTTGATGGTATCCGATAAGATCGCTGCGAAATATGATGATACTGTTCTATCATTAGGCCTCACCTACTCTGCCCATCCCGTCAGTTGCGCTGCTGCATTAGAAACATTAAAAATTTATGAAGACGAAGGATTGATTGAAAATTGTGCAGCGATGGGGCAATATGTAAATGAACAGGTGGAATTATTAAAAGAAAAACATCCCAGCATTGGTGATTTCAGGAATACTGGTTTATTAGGTTGTATTGAATTGGTGAAGAACAGAACCACCAAAGAACCGATGGCTCCCTTCAATGCCAAACCGGATGAAATGACCGTGATGAATAAAGTGGCAGCGAAGATCAAAGATTTGGGCATGTACACTTTTGTGAGATGGAGTTATATTTTTATTGCACCACCGCTGTGTGTAACGAAAGAACAGATTGATGAGGGGTTGAGGATCATTAGTGAGGCGATCAAAATTGCAGACAACAGCCTCCCCAACCCCTCCGCAGGAGGGGCTTAAGAACCCGATTATTGAAATTGCTTTATAGATTTCCCAAAGTGATCACCTGCATACAGGAAGGCTCATGGAGTTTTAAAACCTTGAATTCTGAATGACTAAAGACAATATCAAATTATCAGAATCCGGGAACCCTCCTGCGGAGGGCAGGGAGGCCTTCCTTGCGGGGGGCAGGGGGGCTTTAATCAACGAAGACCTCGCCCCGGTGCCACCATCCAAACGCACCTGGGGCACCTGGAACTATGCCGCCTTATGGATCAGCATGAGTCTTTGCATTCCCACTTATACGATGGCTAGCTCCATGATCAATAACGGAATGAACTGGTGGCAGGCAGTATTGACCATTTTTATCGGCAATGCCATTGTTTTAGTTCCCATGTTATTGAACGGTCATGCCGGTGCAAAATACGGAATACCATTCCCGGTATTTGCCAGGGCAAGTTTCGGAACGAAAGGAGCAAACATTCCGGCGATGTTAAGGGCCATCGTTGCCTGCGGTTGGTTTGGAATCCAAACATGGATTGGCGGCGAATCACTCTATCATCTAATAAGAGCATGGAATCCATCGTTAGCAGAAATCAATACCAGTTCGCTTTTTCCACAAGAATTACCGCTGTTTTGTTTCGGACTTTTCTGGTTGCTCAATATGTTCATCATTTATAAAGGAGTAGAAAGTATCAGGAAACTATTGGTATTTAAAGCTATCTTCTTACCTATCGCAGCCATTGCATTATTCTGCTGGGCAGTAATTGCAGCCAAAGGCTTAGGGCCGATATTAAGAGAGCCATCAAAGTTTACGGACAGTGCTTCCTTCTTCAAATTCTTTTTCCCCGCCTTAACCGCAGTAGTTGGTTTTTGGGCAACACTCTCGTTGAACATCCCCGACTTCACCCGATACTCAAAAAGTCAGAAAGCACATATTAAAGGACAGGCCATTGGCCTGCCTCCTTCGATGACCTTATTCGCTTTTGTCGGCGTAGTTGTTACTTCCGCATCAGCCATCATTTATGGCAGCCCGGAATGGGACCCGGTGAAACTCGCCAGCCATTTTACCAACAAGCTAATGGTAACATTTGCGATGATTGGAATTATTATATCGACTTTAGCAACAAACATTGCAGCAAACATTGTTAGCCCGGCCAACGATTTCTCTAATCTTTCACCGGCAAAAATAAATTTCAAACTGGGCGGCTACATCACTGGCGTTATCGGTGTATTGATTTTTCCCTGGAAATTAATGGCCGACCCGAATGGTTATATTTTTACCTGGCTGATCGCTTATTCAAGTTTGCTCGGCCCAATTGGCGGTATAATGATCGCTGATTATTATTTCATACGAAAGAAGGAATTAGTGGTTGATGAATTATACCAGCATAACGGACGGTATAGATTTTCCAATGGGTTCAATCCTATTGCCATCATTGCATTATTAGCCGGCATTTTACCAAACGTTCCCGGTTTTCTGTTGAATATTAAAGTTGTTGCTGACGATGCCATGCCGCAATGGATAAATGAATTATATCATTACGCATGGTTTGTTGGCTTTTTTGTAAGCGGTTTCGTATATTGGATAGCCTCCCCAAACCCCTCAAGGGAGGGGCTTTAGAACCCTATAGCACTAAAGACATCGTTTCTATTCGGTAATAAAAAAAATAAAATGTCTGAACAAAAAAAGGAAATTTTAAAAAATAAAGACTCCAAAGCCCCCCTTGCGGGGGTTGGGGGGCTTTTAATTCGGAACGGAAGAATCATTACAGCTACCGACGATTATGTAGCTGATATTTTCATTGAAGGAGAAACCGTAAAAGCTATTGGCAAAAATTTATCCGTTGTAGCGGATAAAGAAATCGACGCTTCCGGCAAATTGGTCTTCCCCGGAGGCATAGACCCCCATGTGCATTTGGATATGCCCTTCATGGGTACCTTCTCTTCAGATAATTACGAAACGGGAACAAGAGCAGCCTTGTTCGGCGGCACCACGATGGTGATTGATTTTATTTTACAGAAACAGGGCCATTCCCTTCGTTCAGCATTGGAAGAATGGAAAGGAAGAAGCGATAACAACTGTGTAGGAGACTACAGCTTCCACATGGCCGTCACAGATTTTAATGACAATACGAAAAAAGAGATACAGGAAATGATCGAGAAAGAAGGAATCACTTCTTTCAAAACATTTATGGCTTACAAAGGCGCCCTGATGATCGATGACCGGCAAATGATCGGCCTGATGCAGGAAGTAAAGAAACACGGCGGTCTCATCAATGTACATGCCACCAATGGCGATATGATCGACTTCCTCATCGCCAAACACAAGGCCGAAGGCAAACTCTCCCCGCTCTATCATTATTTATCACAGCCGGAAGTAACAGAAGCAGAAGCCAGCGGACGTTTTGCTGACATGGCGAACTATACTGGTTGTCCCGGCTATATCGTTCACCTGACCTGCGAAGGAGCTTTGAATGCCGTACGCAATGCCACCCGGAGAAACCAGAAAGTATTTGTAGAGACCTGTATTCAATATTTGATCATTGATGCTTCCTTATACGAAAGAGAAGATGGCGCTAAATGGGTGATGAGTCCGCCATTAAGAGAAAAGAAAGACCAGGCCACCTTATGGGCAGGAATTAATCAGGGGCTTGTGCAAGTAGTAGCCACCGACCACTGTCCCTTTATGTGGGAACAGAAACTAATGGGCAAAGATGATTTCTCAAAAATCCCCAACGGACATCCGGCCATTGAGAACCGGATGGAACTATTATACAGCGAGGGGGTGAACAAAGGAAAGATCACACTTAATAAATATGTAGAAGTGGCCTGTACCAATCCCGCAAAAATATTCGGCATGTTCCCGCAAAAAGGAACCATTGCCGTGGGCAGCGATGCAGATATTGTCATCTTTGATCCAACTGAAAAACATACCCTCTCTGCCAACACACATCACATGAACGTTGACTACAGCGGCTATGAAGGCTGGGAAGTAACAGGCAAAGTGAAAACTGTTTTACTGCGTGGACAGGTTGCCATTGAAAACAATAATTGTGTAGTAGAAAAAGGATTTGGTAAATTCATTAAACGAAATAAAGTATCGCAAACAATTTAATACAGGAACACGGATAACACAGATTAGACAGATGAACACAGATTATTTTTATAAATCAAAATCCTGAATTTCTGCGAAGCAGAAAAAATCCATAGCCATCCGTTTTACCCGTGTCATCCGTGTGCAAAAAAATTAACTATGCCAAGAATCATCAAATCAGGACTTATTCAACTATCGCTTCCAAAAACCGAAGGTGAAGGAACCATTGCAGAGATCAAAGAAGCAATGGTGCAGAAGCACATTCCTTATATTGAAGAAGCCGGCAGAAAAGGCGTACAGATACTCTGCTTCCAGGAAATATTCAATACTCCGTACTTCTGCCCCGGTCAGGATAAAGCCTGGTACGAAAGCGCTGAAACAGTTCCCGGCCCAACGATAGAACGGATGCAGGAGTATGCAAAGAAATACAACATGGTTATCATTGTTCCCGTATATGAAAAAGAACAAGCCGGTGTTTTATATAATACAGCAGCCGTGATTGACGCAGATGGAAGCTACTTAGGAAAGTATAGAAAAAATCACATCCCACATACTTCCGGTTTCTGGGAAAAGTTTTTCTTCAAGCCCGGCAACCTCGGCTATCCGGTCTTCCAAACGAAGTATGCCAAAGTGGGTGTGTACATCTGCTACGACCGTCATTTCCCTGATGGTGCCAGATGTTTAGGATTGAATGGTGCGGAGATCGTGTACAACCCATCTGCAACCGTGGCTGGTCTTTCTCAATACTTATGGAAGTTAGAACAACCAGCCCATGCAGCAGCCAATGGGTACTTTATGGGTTGTATCAACCGGGTGGGCGAAGAAAAACCATGGAACCTCGGCAAGTTTTATGGCTCGTCCTATTTCGTTGATCCAAGAGGACAAATCTTTGCACAGGCATCAGAGGATAATGATGAATTGCTGATTGCCGATTTCGATTTAGATATGATCGAACAGGTAAGAAGTGTGTGGCAATTTTTCCGTGACAGAAGACCTGAAACGTACGGTAAGTTAGTAGAGCTTTAAAACCCTGTCTCCTAAAGAGGAACTTAGGTTTGAATGATGTATTACAAGTTTGAAAAGTAAAAATTGTTAAGAGTTCACTTCCCCTCCTTGGAGGGGCTAATTGAGGAAAAGAAAGTGTTTTAGAAATTTGGGGGTGGGTTTCCTCTGCAATCCAAATAAATTTTTATGGCAATAATAAATAACAGATTAACCAACGACCAATACGAAGCAAACTTCGCCGATATTCATCCGCCATATGAGAATATCACAGCAGCCAAAGTGGATGCGAATCGTTGCTTGTTTTGCTACGATGCGCCCTGTATGAAAAGCTGCCCCACCAGTATCGATGTCCCCAAATTCATCAAACAGATTGCTACAGAAAATATAAAGGGTTCTGCCAAAACTATTTTCTCCTCCAATATTATGGGAGCAGGTTGCAGTAAAGTTTGTCCGGTAGAAAAATTATGCGAAGGTGCCTGCGTGTATAATCTGCTGGAAGAAGAACCCATTCCCATTGCCAAACTCCAGCGTTATTCTACCGAACAAGCCATGCAAAATAAATGGCAATTATTCGAGAGGAAATCTAACTCCCCTTTAGGGGCTGGGGGTAAAGTCGCAATAGTTGGCGCAGGCCCCGCGGGATTAAGTTGTGCCCACTCCTTATCAAAAGAAGGGATTGACGTAACGATCTATGAAAAAGAAAGCAAAGGCGGCGGACTGATGACCTATGGCATTGCTGCCTATAAAGTAACCCCGCAGTTCTGCGAAGACGAAGTGAACTATATTACTTCCATCGGCGGGATTGACATCAAATACAACCAGGAACTGGGAAAAGATATTTCACTAACTGAATTAAAAAGAAACTACGATGCAGTTTACCTCGGTATCGGTGTCGGCGTAGCGAGGCAATTAGATATTCCCGGTGAAAAACTGGAAGGTGTGGTAGATGCCATTTCATTCATCTATGATTTACGTTCCAAAGGTTACTCATCCATACCGGTTGGTGATAAAGTAGCTGTGATCGGCATGGGCATGACAGCCATTGATGCAGCCACACAGGCCAAACGTCTCGGTGCCAAAGAAGTAACAATGGTCTATCGCCGCACTGAAGCAGAAAAACCCTGCACACAGCATGAACTAGATATTGCCATGCTCGATGGTTGTGAAATTATCTGGCTGGCGGCACCAAAAAAACTTAAAGGTTCACAGGGTAAAGTAAAACAATTGGTATGCAGCAAAATGAAACTGGGCGAACCCGATGCCAGCGGCAGAAGAAGCCCCGTTGATACCGGCGAAACATTTACCATCGATGTGGATATGGTCATCAAAGCAGCCGGGCAAGTACCGTTTGAAAACCTTGTTGGAAAATTAAAAATTCAACATTCAAAAGGTAAAATTGTAGTAGACGAAAATTGTGCCACTAACATCAAAGGCGTATTTTCTGGTGGTGATGCCGTAAATGGTGGTAAAGAAGTGGTGGATGCCGTGCAGGCAGGGAAGGATGGGGCATCTGCTATTCTTAAATACATTGGAAATATAAAATGAGGAAGATGAATAAAATATTACAAATATTATTTTTTCTTCTTGTGGTTTGCAAGTTAAACGCACAAGATATTCCTGCGTTAGGCGAAGACTGTAATCCCACACTAAATAAAAAAGAAATAGACTATCTCAGCAGTATATTCTCAGGATATAAATTTGATTTTGCAAATAAATCGATAGGCTTTGCATCTTATAAGGTTAAAAAAATATGCAAAACAGAAACTTTTGAGCTTAGCATGTTTTCACCAATCACTAAAAAAGAGTTTTTTACTAATAGTTTAAGAGACAACTGCAATTCAACTACTTCAAATCTTTTTATTTTAAATGACGAGCAGAAAAAAATATCAAAAGGTTTTGACGCTATTGTTCTTATTATTTCTAAGAAAAAACAGAAAAGGTTCAATACAAAAAAAAGGGAACAAATAATTGAAGTTTTTGGCTACCGGACATTGAATTATCCTAAAAATCTTTCCATGGTTGGGAATGACAGCCTGTCGGAACTTACACAGCAAGATGCGATTTTCTTCAATCAAATTTATCGCTACAAAAAAGGAACTTTTGATTTTAGTGGAAAAAAGATTGCTTTCATAAATCCACATCTTGATAAAAATGAGGCGATCAGAACAAAAAACGATTTTATACGGAAAATAAAGCAGCATTTAGTATCAGATTTCTT
>CALSAT010000065.1:0-12485 GCA_943372905.1 Bacteroides fragilis
AACAGTCTGGGCATGAGCAAAAAGACTCTGTATCAATACTTTTCCGACAAGGATGACCTGGTGGAAGGAGTCGTGGACGGACACATCAATGAGATACAGGAGGACTGCCTGAACTGCCGGAAAGATGCCACCGATGCTATCCACGAGATATTTATCACCATGGAGCGTATCATGGAAGAGTTCAGCAATATGAACCCTATGCTGTTATATGACCTTGAGAAGTTTCATTTCAAAGCATACCAGCGCTTCCGTGAGCATAAAGACAAATTCCTGCTGCAGATCATTCGAAACAATATCGAATGGGGCATAAAAGATGAATTATACCGCAGCGAGGTCAACGTGGATGTGATGTCCAAATACCGGATTGAATCAATGATGATCCCTTTTAACGTGGCGGTCTTCCCCCCGGGTAAGTATAACCTGGCGAGTACCTCAGAACTGATCATAGAAAACTTTACTTATGGCCTTGCTACGATCAAAGGCCATAAGCTGATTCAGAAATACAACGACCAACGAAAAAAAAATCTTTTGTATGAAGAGAACAAGAAGTAACGGAGTGGGCTTATTCATGAGTTTATTTTTATTGCCCCTGGCAATAACGGCACAGTCCCCCGACACTGCCAGGGCCACAAAGCATGAATTCACCGTGCAGCAGGCGGTTGATTATGCGCTGAAGAACAATGTAAATGTAAAAAATGCGCTGGTAGATGTACAGTTGCAGGAAGAACAAAACAGGGAATTCACTTCCAATGCTTACCCGCACATCAATGCCAGTTTGGGAACTACTTATAACCCGAATGTGGCCACGCAGGTATTGCCCAATTTTATTTCCCCTGCCACTTACCAGGTGCTGATTGACCAGGGAGTTAAAGACGGAAATGGAAACCCTATACAGATGCCCAACGATTTTGGATTTATTTCCGCCCAGTTCGGAACAAAGTTTAGCGCCACCGCAGGTATCAGCCTCTCACAGATATTATTCGACGGGCAGGTATTCGTTGGCCTGATGGCCCGCCCTACTGCTGTGCAGTTCCGGCAAAAAAATGTGGAAGTGACCGGTGAAATGATAAAAGCGAATATTTACAAAATATATTACCAGTTGGTGGTAAGTAAAACACAGGTGGAATTGCTGGATGCCAATATCGGGCTGCTGGAGAAACTACTGCACGATACAAAGATCATTTATGAAAATGGCTTCCGTGAACAACTGGACGTGGATAAAGTAACGGTACAGCTGGCCAACCTGCAGACGGAGAAGAAAAAAGTGCTGAACACCATCTCCAACGGCTACTATGGGCTTAAATTACTGATGGGAATGCCGGCTGGTGATGAACTGGTACTTACTGATAAGCTTACAGATGAGCAGATCAAAGAAGGAATACTGGAGAGCAGCGTTTATAAATATGAAGACAGAAAAGAATTTCAATATGCACAGATCGGCAAAACACTGAACGAGTACAATGTGCGCCGCTATAAGCTGAGCCAGATACCCACGGTAGCGCTGAATGCCACCTATGCAAAAAATGCACAGCGGGACAAATGGAATTTCTTCAGCAAAGGCGACTGGTTCACCATTTCCAATATAAACCTGAATATCAGTATTCCCATCTTCAACGGGTTCTTCACTAAATCAAAGATCGCACAGGCAAAACTGGAAGTGAGGAAGATCGACAACCAAATGGAGGCACTGAAACTATCTATTGATAATGAAGTGGAAATAGCAAAGAATAATTTCCGCACAGCCATTACCACTATGGACTTTCAAAAGAAGAATATGGAACTGGCCGAGAAAGTGTACCAGCAAACAAAAAAGAAATATGAACTGGGTACCGGCTCACAAATGGAGATTAACACCGCTCAAACAGATATGAAAACGGCACAAACTAACTATGTCACTGCCCTGTATGATGCTATCATTGCCAAAGTGGACTTTATGAAAGCTACCGGCAAATTATAATTAACAAAAACCAACAATGACTTATAAACTGAACAATATGAATACCATTTTGAAATTCTCTCTCACCGTGTTTGTCGCTGCATCGCTGGTGGCCTGCGGTGCCGGAGCCAAAGACAAGAAAGGTGCTGCTACTGACCTGAAAGTGAAACTGGAAAAATTAAAAAAGGAAAAGAACAGCCTGGATGCCGACATCCGCAAGCTGGAAGATGAAATATTAAAGGCCGATCCGAAATCTGCTGAGAATATCCAGAAGCTGGTATCCGTGGATACCTTACGGGTACAGGACTTTGTACATTATATCGAGCTGCAGGGCAAGATAGGAACAGACGGAATATCCTATGTAGCACCTAATGGCCAGGGAGGGTTGGTAAGAGCCCTTTATGCCAAAGTGGGCAACCGGGTAAGCAAAGGACAGCTGCTGGTAAAACTAGATGATGCTATAGCAAGACAAGGGGTAGTGGCGGCACAACAGCAGACCGGACAGTTGAAAGCCAGGCTGGCACAGGCGCAAACTGTGTATGAGCGGTATCAGAATTTATGGAAACAAAATATTGGTGCTGAGATACAAGTGATCAATGCAAAAGCGGATGTAGATGCACTGGCTGCACAACTCAGAGCGGCACAGGCGCAGGTGGGGCTGGCACAGCAACAGGCAAATATGTCGAACGTGTATGCAAACGCCAGTGGTGTAATAGAACAGGTAAATGTGAGAGTGGGAGAATTTTTCTCCGGTGTAGCGCCTGATGGAAGATCGGCGCAAATACTGATCGTGAATTCTTCCAATATGAAAGTGGAAGTGAATGTGCCTGATAATTATGTAGCCAGGGTAAAAAAAGGGGATAAAGTAGAAGTGGTGGTAGCCGAAACCGGTAAACCACCGTTTCAGTCCGTCATCAGTACTGTTGGTGCTGCGATTGATCCAACCACAAGGTCATTCACCACAGAAGCCAAACTTCCATCAGACCCATTATTGAAACCTAACCAAACCGCCATCATGAAAATACTGGATTATGAAGCAAAAGGCGCTGTGGCAGTACCGGTGAATGTGGTACAAAGCGATGAAAAGAATAAGTATGTATATGTGATGGAAAAATCCGGCGATAAAATGGTGGCCCGTAAGAAGGTAGTGATAGTGGGTGAAGCATATGGAGGCAAGATTGAGATCAAAAGCGGGTTATCGGGAGGGGAACTGATCATTACAGAAGGATACCAAACAGTATATGATGGACAGTCGTTGAAAGTGGTGAAGTAAGTTGAGGAATAATGAACGAGAAGCGGGAAAGACGTTGAAAATATCGGGGTGAGCAACTCCCGATGAGTCTGCTGAAAGGGTGCAGGGTTGCTCAATAGTGAAATGAGTGATGAGGATTGCTATCTCACCAAGAACAAGGCGGGACTGGCTACCGGTACTGATGCTGTAAATACAGCCCCTGGCTAAACAAAAACCAATTGACGAATAAAAAATTTCCAGATGAAGAAAATGTTAGAAGGCATAAATAAGAAGTTCAAACAGTTTGGGCCTACCAGTTGGGCTGTAGACAATAAAACCGCTGTTTATATTATGGCAGTCATCATTACCATTTATGGTTTGATGAAATTCAATAATATGCCGAAGGAGCAATTCCCGGATATCGTGGTGCCAACTATTTCCATCACCACCGTGTATGTAGGTAATTCACCCAAGGATATTGAAAACCTGGTGACGAGACCTATCGAGAAACAACTGAAAGGTATCAGCGGTGCCAAAGTAAATAAGATCCAAAGTACCTCGCAGGCCGATTACAGCCTTATCATTGTGGAGTTTGATACCGATGTGAAAACAGAAGTAGCGAAGCAAAAAGTGAAAGATGCGATAGATAAGGCACAAACAGATCTGCCTAATGACCTCACCTCGCAGCCGAATGCGCAGGAGTTTGCCTTCAGCGAAATGCCGATCATGTTCGTGAACATCAGTGGTGATTACGATGCCATGAAGCTGAAAGTGTATGCAGATAAAATGCAGGACCGTTTTGAGGAACTCGGAGAAGTAACAAGGGCAGAGATCGTAGGAGCACCGGAGCGGGAGATACAGGTAAATGTGGATCCCTATAAAATGACAGCCGCACGGGTCAGTTTTATGGATATTGAGAATGCCATCAGCCGGGAGAACAATGATATTACCGGGGGCCTGATAGAAGTAGGCAACATGCAGCGCACCCTGCGGGTAAAAGGACAATTTGCCAGTGCACTGGACCTTCAGAATATTGTGGTGCGGAGCAGCGCCCAGGGGGCCTCTGTTTACCTGCGTGATATTGCCCAACTGATAGATACGATAAAAGAAAAGGAAAGTTATGCCCGCCTGGATGGAAAGAACGTAGTAACCCTGAACATTGTAAAAAGAGCAGGGGAGAATTTGATCAATTGTGCGGATAAGATAAAAGAGGTGGTGAAGGAAATGCAAAGAACTGAAGAACTGCCCAAAGACCTGCGGGTGGAGTTTACCGGGGACCAGAGCAAACAAACAAAAACCTCTTTTAATGAACTGATCAATACTATCATCATAGGGTTTATACTGGTGTTGCTGATATTGATGTTCTTCATGGGCGTTACCAATGCCTTCTTTGTGGCGTTGAGTGTGCCGCTGAGTGTATTTGTGGCCTTTATGTTTCTGCCCATTGCGGATGGTATCATCGGCACCAGTGTAACACTGAATTTCATTGTGCTATTCGCTTTACTCTTCGGGTTGGGTATTATTGTGGATGATGCCATTGTGGTAATAGAGAATACCCACCGTATATATGATAATGGAAAGGTGCCGATCGTCCGGAGTGCTAAGGAGGCAGCCGGGGAAGTGTTCATCCCGGTATTGGCTGGTACTGCCACCACGCTGGCGCCATTCTTCCCGTTGTTATTCTGGAAAGGCCTGATCGGAAAGTTCATGATCTATCTGCCCACCATGCTGATCCTTACACTGGCAGCTTCTCTGATCGTGGCCTTTATCTTCAACCCGGTCTTTGCGGTAAGCTTCATGAAGCCGGAAGGAAAAGAATTTGAAAAGCCAAAGAAATCTGTTTTCCGTAGCAAGTGGTTCCTCACATTTTTGATAGCCGGGGTGCTATTGCATTTACCCGGTATGCATGGTATCGCCAACTTCTTATTGCTGATGGCAATACTGATGGTGTTCAATGCATATGTGTTGAATGACCTGATCCATCGGTTCCAGAAAAGGGCATTGCCTAAGCTGATGGACCGGTACGAAAGATTGCTGCGCTGGGTATTAAAGGGCAAACGGCCGGTGTGGGCATTCGTGTCGCTGTTTGGTGTTTTTGCTTTTTCAGTGGCCATATTAATGGCAAGTATAAGCAGCGGCAGAACAAAGTCAACCTTCTTTCCCAGTGGTGACCCGAATATGGTATTCGTGTACCTGAAGATGCCGGTGGGAACGGATGTGAAATATACAGACAGTATTACCCATATCCTGGAGAGAAGGGTGCAGAAAGTACTCGAGAATGAAAAGCCCGGAGCTGAAGGAAGCATTGTGGAAAGTATCATCACCAATGTGGCTGTAAGTGCCAATAACCCCAGGGATAATAACCGGAGTGTGCAATCAAACCTCGGCCGTATCCAGGTATCTTTTGTAGAGTTTGAAAAAAGGCATGGTAAGCGTACCATGCCATATAAAGAAGCCATCAGGGAAGCCGTGCAGGGAATACCGGGTACCAACGTGGAAGTGGCGCAGGAAGACGGAGGTCCGCCCACCGATCCCCCGGTGAATATTGAAGTAGTGGGAGATAATTTTGAGAACATTTCTGACGTGGCCACCAACCTGTTTAATTTTCTGGATACGAACCGGGTAGAAGGAATTGAAAACCTGCAGCCGGATGTGGACCTGAAGAATCCTGAGATAACAGTGAACGTGGACAGGGAAAAAGCGATGATGGAAGGGGTGAGTACCGGCCAGGTGGGAATGGAAATACGGACAGCCGTTTTTGGTAAAGAGGTAAGCAAGATAAAAGATGGGGAGGATGAATACAAGATTCAGCTTCGCTATACTGATCTGATGCGGAATAATATTACCGACCTGATGAACATGCGCATCACTTTTATGGATATGAATACGATGCAGGTGAAGTCTATACCGGTAAGTGCAGTGGCTACTGTGGATTATACAAGTACCACCGGGGGTGTAAAAAGAAAGAATGTAAGACGGACGATACAATTACAGGGTAATGTACTGGACCCCACTATGGTGGGGCCTATAAATACCCAACTGCAAAGCAGGATAGAAGAATTCAAACAGCGGTCGAAGATACCGGCGGATGTGACGATCAAACTGAGCGGACAAAGTGAGCAGGAAAAGGAAACGCAGGCATTTTTAGGTACCGCCTTTATGATCGCCATTGGCCTCATCTTCCTGATACTGGTGTTGCAGTTCAACTCCATGAGTAAGCCCTTCATTGTTATTACAGAGATATTCTTCTCAGTGATCGGTGTATTGATGGGCTATGCCATTACCGGAATGACGATCGCCACCATCATGTTGCTGGTAGGTATCGTGGGTCTTGCCGGTATCGTAATTAAGAATGGTATCCTGATCATTGAGTTTACCGATGAATTAAGAGGCAGGGGCCTGCGTACAAGAGAGGCCGCCATACAGGCTGGCCGTATCAGGATCATTCCTGTATTGCTGACGGCTGTTGCCACTATTTTAGGTCTGTTGCCGCTGGCAGTGGGTTTCAATATAGATTTCCAGGGATTGTTTACCCACCTGCGTCCTAATATTTTCTTTGGCGGTGATAGTGTGGTGTTCTGGGGACCGCTGAGCTGGACGATCATTTTCGGATTGATCTTCTCCTTCTTCCTTACCCTGGTGATGGTGCCGAGCATGTACCTGATGGCAGAGCGGTTAAAAAGACCAATGGAAAGATTTTATGGGTCTAAGTTCATTGCCATTTTGGGTTTCCTCGGTCCGTTCTTCTTCATCTTCGTGGGTATTATGTTCCTGGTGCAGCGCATAAAGGGCAAGAAAGTATGGATGGGTAAGTTGAAACCCGCAGCGAAAAAAGTATAGTAATTGTCTTTATATATGTTGGTTGGTTTTGGTTTAAAAAAAGCGGCCCCTTGGTTGGGGGCCGCTTTGCTTTTTGTGTATATCGTTTAAGCGACGCTTCTTCTTTCACCCTTTCGTTTGAACGAGATGGTGGGAGTGGGGAGTGGTGAGTGGGAAATAGGGAGTGGCGAGCGGGGAAAAGGCAAACGGCAATAGTGAATGGGGAGTGGGTAGTTGGGAAAAGGCAATTCTTTGCAAGACGGTGGGAGCTTTCTCCGTGCAGCCGGGAGTTTTCTCCGTGCAGCCGGGAGTTTTCTCCGTGCAGCCGGGAGTTTTCTTCGTGCAGTCGGGAGATTTCTCCGTGCAGCCGGGAGTTTTCTCCGTGCAGCCAGGAGTTTTCTCCGTGCAGCCGGGAGTTTTCTCCGTGCAGTCAGCAGTTTTCTCCGTGCAGCCGGGAGTTTTCTCCGTGCAGTCAGGAGTTTTCTCCGTGCAGTCAGGAGTTTTCTCCGTGCAGCCGGGAGTTTTCTCCGTGCAGCCGGGAGTTTTATACGAGAGGGCGGGAGTTCTATGCGAGAGGGCTGGAGTTTTATGCGAGAGGTCGGGAGTTCTATACGAGACGGCGGGAGTTTTATGCGATTGGGAGTTTATGGTTTAGCGTTTAAATTGATAGGGGATAGCGGGGACGGTCTTCTCTTTTTCTTTATACACGATGTATTAGATATCAACGTACTAGGCGCTTCCAGCAGGAACTAAACTCTCATTTCAATTTTGAGATCTTCATTAATTGCTGAAAGTGTTTTTGAAAAACGAAAATTGACTGCAATATCATTGAGGAAATTCCAAAAGTAATTTGTTTTAATGGCTTCAAACAAGAGGGTTGCAGCCCTATTACTTTCAAATGGCAGCAAGTCTACTTGTTTGTCATGGACTTTTTGATGTAGAATTAGATGTTTTAGTTCAAAATAGCTTATGCAAATAACAGAATCATTTTTACTGATAGGAAAAGAACGGTGGTCTGCAAAAAAATTGTCAGTAACAATTAGTGGATAAATCAAAGGTTCTTTGATTTTGTTTTTTGTTTTTAGATTGTATTCAACGAACCTTAAACCAGGTTCGGTTTGGAGGAACTTTAAATCTTTTGTTACCTGCTTAACGCCTTTTTCAATAATTCTGTTCCTGATCCATTCCTCTTTTCTCTTTTCGCTTCGAGGGCTTACATTGTTCAATTTAACTTGAATTGTGAAAATTATGTTTTCTTTTTCAAAATATGCAATCATATCAAAATCTCCGATTAAATCCCCGACGTCGGAATTTACTTTTGGGTCGCCATACTTCAGGCCTGCTTCAACATGAGGTGTAAGTGTTTTGAAAAGTTCCTTGAGTGAATTAGTAAAGCTGATTTCCCTACTGTTTTGTATTTTCCCAATCATAAACTTTTCTGTTTTTAGTTTTTTGTACGGATTAAAAAGTCTATCAGACATGTAGTTGTCGTAAAGAAGCTGGTTTGGGTTGGATCTACCGCATGTTAGGTAGGAGAAATAATAGTTATTATCAATCTTATAAAGTACGTTGAATGGTAATTCTGAGTCAAGGCTGGTAAGCAAATCGATCATTGCATTCAATTCTGCTTCTGACTTCGCTTTTAATTCTTCAATTTTCATTAGCCAAGTAAAAATAGTTTTATGGTCAACAAAGATGAAGAGGTTAATATCTTTTTGTTTTTCAATTTCTGAAAGTGATTGGACAAAAAATGAATCTACAATGCTATGAAGTTTTTCATCTGTCAAATCCGGATGCTTTAATTTGAGGTTGCGTTGTAGTTCTAGTTTCACAGCCTTGATACTGCCGTTTGGGAAATCGCTTAAATATCTGAATACATCAGATTTTGCTATTAGGCACGACATTACACAAATCAAGTCATAGAGAGATACAAAAATATTGCTCTTAATTTCCAAATACAAATTATGAATATCTATTTCGTCGTTTGGTTGATAAATTTCTGATAGTGCATGACGGAATTGAAAATGAAAATATTGTTCCAGGAACTCCATCATGATTTTTTGATTAGCTTCATCTTTTTTCTTCGGATCTTCCGAAAATATATCATTAAATAAGGAGTCGTCTGCTTGTAAAAAAGTTGTCCCCGGTGTTTGCTCTGTTACTGTAATGCCGCTACAATGAATCACAGTTGCTAACCCTTTATCTGTTTTCCACTTAGGATCATTCTTCTTGAAATGCTCTTCTTTTGAAATGTTTGGAAGAGATTCTATTCTTTTGAAATCCCTCTTAATTAATGTCTTGAGGTGATTAAGCACAAAAAGATTTTCAATTTTAGATTTCCTGTCAGGTAAGCTTAAGGCAAATCCTTTCGAATTCTCTTTCTTTGTTATTTCGAAGCCGGCCCAAACAAAAGCGTCAAGAAACTCTTCAAGCAGAGTAATATCAGTTTGAATTTTGATAAGTTTGTTTGAAAGATGTACAAGCTCTGGTGAATAAGAAGCTCTATTTTTTTCTTTTAGCAATGGCAAAACTTTCCTCAGTAATATCTTTATTGCTTTAAGCGATTCCTCTGAATAATTTGGAAAGTTGAAGGATGGGCTGCTTGTTTCGCCAAGCTCCAAACAAAGAAAGAGAGATTTAGTAAGTGAAGTTTCATCAGGGTTTAAAGCTGTCAGTGCTTCTATATTCTTTACTCTTTCATTTTTGTAAAATTCATTCAAATCATAAAATAGTTTGAGCCCAACTACTTTATGAAAGGTTTCACCTGAGGCAGGGAATGTTTTGGTTAGCTTTTCATGGTCAAGTTGGATATAAGCATCCCAAAAACTCTTTGTTCCATTAGTATGAAAATAGTGGTTTGAAGATATTAAAAGGTCATATGCCTGTTCGGGTGCAGTTTGGAAAAGCTGAGTAATCTCAGTTACAGAAGGTTTGCTTTTTCTTGATTGTTTGCCCATTTTCATTTGACTTTAGATTAACCAATGAGGTTAAGTCGGTAGGAAAATGAACAGTATAAATATAAAGATAAGTTTAAAAAAAAGCAATATTGTTTATGTTTTTTTTTGAGAGTCTTTGAATTTACTTTCAATATTTAGGTCTTATTTCTATCGGTTTGTGTTAGTACGGCAAGCTTCTTAGAGTAGTAGAAGACGAGCAGGTATTGCCGATGGTGGGAAATTTTATATGCGTCCGCCCGGAACCGCTGCCTGGCCTTTTGATAAAGATAAATATTAAGTACTAAAGGCGGGCGCACCTGTTCTGCCACAAGCCGTATTTAGCAAGCCCTTTATGGGGAAAGATATATTGCAGGTGTCTTTGCGCTGCTGCTATGCCCGCACACAACACCAGCAACGGCGTGGTACTTTCTTTGGGAAGACCAACGGGGGCGAAAAGTCTCTTGTATTTTCAGGGCTCTTTTTTACTTTTGTTCACGGCTATTTATTTCGGGATGTAGCGCAGCCCGGTAGTGCACTTCGTTCGGGACGAAGGGGTCGCTGGTTCGAATCCAGTCATCCCGACGAAAAAAAGACTTTTGTTCTGACAGGGGTCTTTTTTTATTTATTATCGGCACATAAATCATCCATTCTTTGTTATAGAAATTGATGCTTCTTTTACTAAGCTGCGACTGGCAAAAGCCGAAGAGAAGGTCTTATTCAGTTCGTACAAAACGGGAACCATAGCTTTCTACCCTTGCCCCACCGCTCCAGGCGCCATACATTCGGTAGGAGACGGGACTGAACGGGTTAAATTCATGATAGCTCCGGTCATGCGTATAGAAACCTCCACCGCGGAAACCAAACCCACCGGTTTCATTATTACCCAGTGGCCAGTTGATAACATTTGCTATACCATAATTAGACAACTGCCCGTCGCCATGTATTCCTGTAAATTGTCTGCCTTTTTCATCGCCGACCGTAATTACTCTTTCCCATAAGCTTCCGGCTAAATCCATTACCCAATAAAAGGAGGCTGCGTATTCTTCCAGGTTCGTATCGTTCAACCCGGATTCATCCAGGCCATTCATAAAGACGAGATTGCCGCTAGTGTTCACTCCCCGTTGAATTTTTTCTTTACTGATAGTGCCCCAGGGAAAAGAGGCTGCGGCGGGTTTGGCTGTTCCCCTTGCTGCTTTTGTAAATTCAAATTCCGTCATTGGCCGGAGTGCTGCCCAATCTGCATAAGCCATTGCATCATCCCAACTGATAAAATTGCAGGGGCGGTTGGGAAATTCTGCCTTGTAAGAGGCACCGTCAAATTTTATACTGCCCCGTTGCTGGTAATACATACTGCCTCCAATATTTGACAACACTGTATTTTGCTGTGGGCTTAATGCGTTTAGAAAAGCGGCGTATTGTGCCTGGTTGAGTTCATACTTCATGCAGTAAAAGGACCTGACGCCTTTTGGAAAATCTTTTGAAATAGTTCCTTTCATATCTCCCTGGTATTGCGGTTCAGATGCACTATAGTGCAAACTGTTTTTTCCAATGGGAATTTCGCTTTCTTCATTCTTCATTTCAAACAGGCCTGCATGATTTCCTTCCGCATCGGCCAAATAAAAACAATGAAACTGCCTGGCCAATGCAGAATCAGGTTCTCCTTCATAAAAGCTTCCTGCTGGTATATGTACCATTTCAAGGCCGTACCCGTTTAATGTAATTCCTGTGTTGGCGCTGATCGTACCGGTTTTTATTTTATCAATATTTACCCTGATGGTGAGGTGCACATTGCCGCGATACCGATCGCCCGGCCAGATGAAAAAACCTGTTTGATCATTGCTTATGGTAACATCGTACCTGCTTTTTTTAGCGGTGTGGTCAGTAATTATCTTAACGCCGTCTTTTGCAACAAAAGCATGACGGCTTTGTGTGCCGGGTCTTATGAATTTTAAGAATATCCATGCAGCATCATGATTTTTTGGTGTATTCCATGCATTGTTCCATTTTACTGTAAAAATGCAATAGGACTGTCTGTTTGCCTGGCTTCCTTCATCGTACCAGATCATATCGGTTATCTGCAGATCAGAAGCTGCGGATTGAATACATATAAATGCAGTGGAGAAAAAAAGACTGGCTATGTTTTTCATAATCACCATTTGAAATTTAAATTAAGAAATACGCTAAACCGGCTTATAAAAAAATGACAGGTTGTACCAGGAAACGGATAAGTGGTCGGTATTAGCTTACCTGTGCCTGACGATGGATAAATGGAATGACAGGGAGGGAATCTGTAAGAGAGGACGCAACAGGCAGAAGGGCTGGAGTGGATAATTACAGGTCTTTAATAATATTTCTGAAACTTCTGCCGATGGGGATGGATATGCCACCTGTTTCCACCGCATCCGCTGTGTAAGAGTCGATCTTGTTGATGGAAATGATGTATGACCGATGGATGCGTTTGAACAGGTGGTCCGGTAAAAGTGATTCCATTTCTGAAGTGGTGAGTTTGGAGAAATATGTTTTTTTTGTGGTAACGACTTTGATATATTCCTGCTGGCTCTCT
>CALSAT010000066.1:0-12458 GCA_943372905.1 Bacteroides fragilis
CCACTTGTATTTTGCATCCATTTTACCACCGGATTCGATGTAGCTTTTAATGATCTCAAAAGCTACTTCTTCATTGCACAGGCAGACATTTGGTACATCGTTGGCTCGCCCTCAACATGATGAGTAACAGCCTTTGCGGGCAGGGCAGCAGGTTTAATTAACGGAGCCAGGTAATCAGGGTGCTGCTGATAAAAACACCTTGCTGAAGCTTAAAGAAGATAAGCCGTTTTTCTGGTTTAACCTGGATGGCACAGTCGCCGGTTCCGGAGAGCCAGTGCTCATATGGCTTTGAAATCACTTCCTGGATACAATCTATGCTGGAGCAGGAAATGTCTTCACCATCAGTATTTATAAATTGATAATTCATAAGCCCGGTTCAAAAATAAAAAAGGTTCGTGTTGTACGAACCTTGTAAAAGATCATTTTTTTTCAAATAATAATCAAAGCCGGAATTTCACCCCTGTACTTGAAATATAATCTCCATTCTCTTTTTTCTCATAAGAAATTTTACGTATGCCCATTGTATGCACCAGTAGCATTGGGTCTCCGGTCTTATTACTAATATATAGGGTGGCAGACCTGCTTTTACCAAATTCTTCTGCCCCCCACATAAATCCTATTGACCATGTATCTGTAGTGTCAATTCCGAATGTATGTTCTTCCCGTGCAGGATGATGAGTTGCTGTAAATTTATTCTCATCATCATAGCCGAAGTCTGACTTTTTTAAGATCAGTTGATCTATAGGAATTTTCTGCTAACGCATGGTTTCTTTCGTAAGAGAAAGGGTTTTTTCCGTGCGGAGAAGCTTTATATCCATCGATGTATTTTTCTATGCGCCTGGCGCCCTCGTCAGCATAATGAGGCTGTTATTTTTATTCAGATCGGTTTTTGAATAAATGAAAGGGGTTTCATAAGTAGCATGCCCTTCCTCATAATAAATAAGCATTTCAGGATATTTGTCAAATAGCTTTTTCAAGAACTGAAATAAAGAAGGATCTTCAAAGTCAAAGTCGACGGCACCAATAATTCCATGTCCATTTCTAATGTTGCCACTCTGTTTGGCTGACAAGAAATGCCCTTCATCATAAAACGCTATTTCAAAATAGAAATCTCCTGTTTTGTCACAGTATTGTGTATCAATATATCCTTTGTGTTCTTCTTTTGTGAAAAGAATGTCAAGATTGACAGCAATCCCTTCTACATTTTTCAACATTATATCTGTCGGAAGAAAAGTGCTATTTACTAAAAAGAATGAATTCATGCTAATATGTTTTTAATGTTTTAATTTGATTTATATCAGTTATTACTATAACCCCATCGGCTTCCAATAGCTTAAATACACAATGGGTTCTTGATACCCCGGTTGTCGTGAGTTTGTAACTCACGACTCATCAACAAAATAAAAAAGGTTCGTGAAATTCACGAACCTTGATTTCTTTTTGGAGCTACTAATTAGCTGGTTTTGTCAACATATCCAGGCTTTCGTTTGCGTCAATATCCGATTTTGAGTAAGTAAAAGGATTATCATGAGTTGCGTGCCCCTCTTCGTAATAAATCAGCATCTCTGGATGTTTTTCAAAAAGCCGTTTTATAAATTGGAATAACCAGGTGTCCTCGAACTGAAAATCAACCCTGCCAATTACACCATATCCAGGGAGAAAATCTCTACCGTTTTTACTATTTAGAAATCGGTTCTTATCAAAGAAGACTACTTCGAAATATAAATCATCTGTTTTGTCACAAAGCTGCACTTTGACAAACTCTTTGTAAGTTTCTTTAAAGAAATAAATATCAAGGCTAGCTGCAATCTCTTCGACATCTTTTACTATAATTGTAGTTGAGATAAGGGACTTGTTTATGATATAAAATGCGTTCATGTTAATAGATTTTGAGCGTTTTAATTTGGTTTAAATCAGTAATGATAATAACTCCAGCTTTTTCCAGTGCCTTAAAAGTAGGATGGCCACGGCTTACCCACCTGTTGTCGTGAGTTTGCACCTTCGACCCAACAACAAAATAAAAAAAGGTTCGTGAATTTCACGAACCTGATAGGTATTTTGAGAAATTAAATAAATTCCTTTTAACTATTCATCATCTTCCAATTCTTCTACAACGCCATGCGAATTCAATGAATATAGAACCTCTCCGGAGGTTATGTCTTCATAAATAAACTCACTTCTTTCTTCACCGTCCCGTAGCACCCCATAATCAACAACGAAAACATTTCTATAGCCACCTTCATATTTTCCATAAATTATCTTCTTGTTTTCACGGTATGCTATTTTTTCGACAGGTGAAATTGTTGTGTACTGCCTGTTTTTTTCTTTTAAGTAGCCTTCAGCGATAATTCTTGCCTGGTCTTTAGTTATCATTTTATTTTTGATATATTCATATAGCCTGTAAGAAATAAACCTTACTATTCTTCTTTAAACCCGGATTTGAGCAGAAACTCTTTTTCGAGTGCTGCCAGTGCCGGATCGTCGGGACTGATTGATTTGCCCTGGCTTTCCATTACATGTCTTTCAAAGACGGGATCAATCTTGAAGGCAGGATATTTTTCAAGGAAGCTGGCATAATAGGCGGGCCAAAACCATTCGCCATCAGTGTACACAGAAGTTGTTCCCATCCGTGCTTCATCTTCATCTTCGGCAATGCCTATCAAAGCGACACATAACACGCCGGCTTTAAGATGGGCGATAACCAGCTCTCGCCCGGGGCTGATAGTCGTTTCAACAGGATAGTATTCTTTCAATGACTTTGAGAAAGCATACTCATCAATTTCAGTAATAAAACCTGTGCAGTTCATATATGTTGGCGTAATAAGACAGCAGTAATTCAATCATCTTTGTATTTCTCTTTGAGTGCTTGCTGCTGTGCCAACTCATTTTGTTTTTCTTCCTCTGTTTTCAGGGCCCATTCCATATCTCTTATTTGCTGACGGACAGCTTTCAGCTCTTCCAGAAAGGGTTTATTATCCTCTATATATTGCTGGGCTTCTGCTTCTGTTTCAAAAGATATGTTTTTTATTTTATCAGACAGGAATTGATTCCTTTCTTTCAAGGCCAAAAGCTGCCGCGACATTTGTTCTGTGCTCATTGTTATTATTTTTCTATTAAAATTACTCTTTTTATTGGTTTCATTGGATCAAGAGGATCTATATCAAAACCAACATCTTTTACTTCAAATATAGTATCGGTTTTGAACACTATTTCCTTTTCGGCAGGAAGGGTTGAAATATCCTCAATAAGTTTCCCATTCTTCCCTTCAATTCGTATAAGCACCGAGTAAGGCCGATTCCGCATTGCACTTACTATAGCCTCCTCCGAGTAGGTACATGATGTAAAGTGTTTAGTTGTTATTGTTTGCCCCTTCTGGTAAATTTGTTTGATTTGCTTATCGGTTAAATTTTCTATACGGTAAAGTAATGTTCCCGGCTTATTATGTATTGAACGTGGTAGTTTGGCTAATGCCCTATTCATAATGCTTTTTTGCAATAAAAAATCATCTGTCATTTGGATTTCACCTCGTAAAGCCTGATTGAAGTTTTTATATCCAGGGTTAGTAGTATAGAATCTTAGAGCGGCTTCTTCCTTTAATGATAAAATATCTGGGAAAGCTCTTTTTATTTTGCCGGATGCAAGGTCTTCATAAATTTCCTCGAAAGTTTGGTTGTTTATATATCTGGTCCGCCTTGTTTTGCCAACTTCCTCGAGATGATCGATAACTTCTTCAGGAACGCTTCTTTCTATATTATTTATTTCATCAAGGGCATCCTTAGCTGTTTTTTTAAGCATTCGTTCAGTGATGGCATCCAGGCCAAGACTGGCCACGTCTACCCAAAAAAGATACTCCTTCAATCTCTTGCAGAAGGTTCCGTCGCCACAATCGTTTACGAAATTAAGAATAATGCCTAATGTTCCACTTGTTAATTGAGTTACTCCAAAGGTTAACTTAATTGCCCTTCCTAATTTGGTGAGATGTCTTAGTTTAAAAAGGTTGCCAACCCCTGTGAAGGTTGTTACGACATCAACAAACAACCAAATACCTTTGTTGAAATTATTCCATTCGTTTCTGTCATCAAAGGCCTTCAGGTAAAAAGCAGGAATAACCCTGTTCGGTAGCTTTATGTCGCCCTCCTGTGTTACTTCTGGTAGCCGAATAGGTTGAAAAATATCATACTGACCAATGGTCTCCCATACTTCTGTCTCAAATACAATATTTGCATCCATGCCAGTAGAGGTTTTACCGCTATTCTTTTTTACATCTATTTTATTGCCGTTAAAATAAAAGCGGTAATCATCATGATAAAAGCCGAGAACCTTGTTGCTTTCATACGCCAGATTTTCAGGTTCGCCATTATATGAAGATTTAAAGTTGTCTTTGTGTTTGCTAACTCCCCACAATTTGTACATCAGTAACAGAAAAGCAGTATGATTGTCTGCTCCGCCCTGATCATCAAGCTTGTCAAATAATTTCTGAAAAACAGTTTGTTCGTTTACCGTCTCTGTGATCATAAAATCAAGGAGACTGTCAATATTTGATTTGTGCAGATCCGATTGGTCTTTTGGATCAAAAGCCAAAACATTTAAGATGCTTAATACAGCAACCTCTTCGTTTGTACCCTTCTCATCCACATCTTTTGTTAGCAAGAGTTTTAAATCATCTAATATCAGGGACCTATTTCTGTCATAGAGTACAAAATCCGGCGCCTGTTCGTATAACCAGTCAATTACATTTGCCCTGTTCTCGGCATTAGCTGATGAGTTAAATGCCCCCCTGAATTGATTGAGAATCGTCGTTTCGCCGCTTTTGGTCAATTGAAGGTGCAATACTGGCAAAAGGTCAATCGTGTCGATATAGCTATAGATGGAAATAATAATGGCATATTTTTCTATTTCTTCCAAATTGGGTTTGTTCGGCACTGAGGTGTATCGATACTTTAATCTGACTTCAATTTCTTCCTTCTTGAAGTTGAAGTTCAACTCAGCATCAGGTCTTTTTGTAAAGTCAATGCTCCCAGCTTTGGTATTAATAAGGGCGTCCATTTTAAGCTCCCTGCTTTTTGCAAAAAGGCCCTCTTTTTGAAATAAATAAGGGATAGTTTTAAACTCTTTGTGATCATATGTTTCTCCACGGTTACCATTGCGAGTCTTCATTTCGAAGCCTTGAAAATCAGCATATTTAAAAGTTGCAGCCTTGGCAGGGCTCCGGTTCAGACTTATATACTGTATCAACTCCGGAAGATTCACATCTTTTTTAAACTCAATAGATGCTGGATTTTGCCAGTTTCCTAAAGGGCTGTTGATTCCAAACTTATCTCTCAGTTCAAAAATGTTTGTATTATGTGCCATAAAAATTTGTTTGGAAGTACTAAATATTTTTTATCAATACCGTTTCATTGTTTTTTTCACGTTCATCCCAGTTTTCCCCCAAAGGGCTATTTGTAAAGGGAGAAGTGTATAATTCTTCAGGCTGGAGCTCATTTCCAGTTATTACTTCAGGAAACAGTGCTTCAAGTAATTCTGTATTATTTAGTGGATCCATTGCTTTGTTTTTACTTTTTTAAAAAAAGGGCCGGCCTTACAGGGCCGGCCCTGGTTGCAACTGCCGGTGAGGATACCGGTATTTATTGAGAGGCCTTACTCCCCGCCTTCAGGATCAGTTAAAGCGGGAGGTACGTCTCCGCCTTCAGGATTTGATAGTGGTGTGTAGGGAAATTCAGGATTTCCTGCACCTCCTCCATCGCCTTCCGGGTTGGGGTTTTCTCCGCCTTCTTCATCGGTTGGCACATCTCCTTCACCTGTAAGCACGGTGTTCAATTGTACGATGCCTGTTTGTGTATCGCCACATTCGCAGGGCAGACCCTGTGTGTTGAGGCCGATACTTCCTGCCTGGATCACGGTAAGCGTTGTGGGCACCCGTGTTTCCCATGTTTCATCAATGTAGTAAACAGGGTTTTTCAGTTCTTCCACAATGCTCAGGTAGAGATCGTCGCCGATAGCCGGCACCGCTCCGCCATTCCACACTTTACCGGTTGCCATGAAGTACATCACTGCTTCTTCAAAGCCGGGCCGTACCGAGGCGATCACCCTGGCCATACCTGACTGAAGGAAGGAACGGAACAACGGATCGCTTACTTCCTGCTGGTACATCTGCTGCCAATCAGCCTTTGCGCCCCAGTAGAAGGGATAGAATTTATAACTCATCACATCCCATTCAAAAGCCTGCTCCATGAATTTTACCAGTGCGGCATACCTGTCCATATCAGCCGTATCAATCGGCCTGATCTCTGATGTGCTGCCCGGCTCATAAAAGCGGAGGCCCATGTTGGCATGTTTCACCATATAGGTTATGCAGTTTTTGCGTAACACGGTGTTTTCGATCTGGCGGTAAAAGCCGGGATTCACTTCTTTGCTGGTGGCATCAAGAGGCCTGCTCTTTAATTCCTCCATGGCTTTGTTGTACTCATCAAGCCGCTCCTGGAAGGAGGTCATGATGTTATTGAAGGAATCTATCTGCCATTTTTCATACGATTCAGGCGTGCGGCGGCAGGTGGCCGTTACGTTGACAGTGATGCCGCCGAGGTTTCGGCTTTCTGCTGATACACCGATCTCTTTACGGATAGGAGTGGCCAGCGTATCAATGGTAAGATCACGGTCGCCGGAAGAACTGCCGATATAGATGCCGCCGGAGTTGGCCACCCGTACATTGGCAAAGGGAGTGTAGTTGCTTTTTGAATACACATACGATACACCCGCCCTGATCCTTATGGCTTCATATCCTTCCGGTATTTCCATTTTAAAGGATTTGGCGCCTGTCAAGGCATCACCGGTGGCTTCTTTTGAACTTAATTCAAATGCCTGGCTGACGGTGATCTGCCCATCGGGTGCAGCGGTAAAGTCTCCTTTGTAAACAGCGGCCCAATAAGGGAATGTAACGGCATTTACCCTTGAGTGATCTTTGAGCTGGTAGATGCCATTGATCAGTCTTGGATCGGCCGGTTTTTCCAGCACGGTGGCTGTGGGCAGCTTGGCGGCAATCTTGATCGCTTCATTGTGGAAGGTGGCCGGTTGCGGAATCATGAATTCATACATGAGGCGCTTGCCGAAATTGAACACCTGGTTTTTGTAAATCTTATCAATCCACCTGTACACACCGCTTACATGGGCATTGCCTTTGCGGTTGTCAAATCCGTGTTTGTTCTGTTCTTCAAATTCTTCTACTACTTTAAGTGTCCTCTCTTCCCTGATCTTCTGTACTACTCTTTCCAGCGCCTTTTCTGTTACTTCCTTTGAATAGTTAACGGCATTCCTGTTGGAGTCTTCACGGGAAGTATTGAAGGCGAAGCTGGCACCTGCATCAAACCCAGTGCCACCAAAACTACCATTAACACTTGTGTGACTATCAACGGAAGTTTGCTGCGATACGACACTGTTAACTTCTTTCTGTAGTTCAAAACGTTCGGTGGTGGAAGTATCTTTTTGCGTTTCTTTTTCGATGGACTTTTCAAAGACTGTGGTGTCTTCCATCCGGCTGAGCCTGCGGCTGCTTTTTTCTTTGTACTCTTTGGCCATGATGTTCTCGATATGAGATACTTCGCCAGGTACATAGCAGCATACGCTTTGTTCCACCTTACGGTAATCAGCTACGCCGATTCTTCTTACACCAAAACCTGTGGGTGCTTCGATGTTCAGTCCGCCACCTTCTTCGCCGGGCTGGCCTTCGAGCAACATGATGCCTCCGGCGCCTTCCCAGATGTTGAACATTACATCAAACAAAAGTGTGGTGCCATTAGAAAGACCTATTTCGCCATGGAAACGGAAATCAGTAATACCCTGGGGAACAGGCATACCTATGCCGGGATAAAATTCCAGCGTAAGCGAATTTCCCTGTGCAGTTTCATTGAAAGCTCCGTTAGTGTTTGTGCTGCCGCCCATCACTGCATGATAAAGGCTGTTTACGGCATGAAGGCCGGGCTCTCCCATATCAATGGTAGTGAGGATGGAATACCTGTTTGATCCTTTGTACACCGGCAGCATATAGAAACTGTATTGCTCCTGTATAGGCAGTATCCTTTCGCTTACGGGAAATACATGGCCATTTATCACCAGCGATTTACTGCCGGCCTGGGCACCTGCTGCTGCATCAGCAGAAAGTTTTTTCAATTCATCATTGATAGTGCCAATAGCTTCTGAGAAGGTAGAGTTATTTTCCAGGGCCAGTTCCTGCACCAATGACATCGATCTGTCTGATAAGAACTGAGTCAGCAGACTGGTGTGCATTTCAGGATCTGGTGTAAAATCAAAGTCCTGTATCTCCGGTCCTTGTGGTAAAATGGATACGCTTTCCAGTTCTTTACCATCAATGGAGCTATTGGTATAGAATTCCTTCAGCGTTTCATTTACATTGTTTTCGTAAGCCTTCCGGGCTTGCTGGTAGGCAGCATGATTAACGGAGGCATATTTTTTTTCTGCCAGGGCTAATTCTGCCAGGAGTGTTTCATATTCACTGATCTTGCCTCCCGCTGCCACCGCCCTGGTGATCAGCTTCAATTCTTCTGTGTAAACTGGCAGGTCGTTGCTTTCATTACCAGATGCAGAACGGCTTGCACTGATCTGTCCCTGTCCTCCGAAGAAGACGGATGGAATCACAGCACGGGCTTCAGCGAGCTGGTGCTGGAAGGTTTCACCAGCGGAGAGATAAGCATTGGCCACAAGTGTTTCAATAACCAGCTGACGCAATTGGGGATTTTTGTTTGTAATAAGCTGGTAAAACAGGTTGTCCCAAAGACTGATCTCTGTGGCATAGGCCAGTGTTGCGGGAAATATGCCCGGGTAGCTGACAGCTTCTTTGTTGAATACGGCCTTCCTGTTTTTAGCCAGCCATACTGAAAAATCGAAGAAGTTCTGACTTACCAGGTTTTTCAGTGCTGTGGTGTCGGTTAATCCTGAGAAAGATGCGGCACGTTGTGTGAGTGCGGCAGACTGTTGTGCAGGAGTGGCAGCCGGGTTGGCTAATTGTGTGGCGAAAAATCCTTCGCCAGTAGGATTAGGGTGATGGACATGGTAGTCCTGTTTGTCCTTTTCTGTAACCAGCTCGGGCGACCGCAAGGTCACGAACCGGAAAAAGGTGTTTTTAACTGTTTCAGACATGTTGTTTGAGTTTTATTGTTAAGAAAAAATTACGTTGCTATTTATGTTAAGGGCAAAGAATTCCCTGTACCTGGTTTTACGCAGGTAGTGATTTTTTTCGCTTTTGATCTTTAGCGGTTAATTAAGTAATTGGTAGTAATCCCGGCTGCAATAATGGTAAGTCCCGACAGTAATTTGTTTTTGACCCGCTGTCTTTTTAATTGTTTTTGAAATAGCTTGTTTTGATCCAGCAATAACCGTTGCTGTGTAATGCTTTCATCGAAAGAATTCTTTAGAGAAATGTATTGTTGCCGGTGCAATTGTATGGCGCTGTCTTTTTTTACTATTTGCAGCTCTTGTTTCTCTATCAACCGATCATACAGGCTGTCTTTCTCCGCATTGGAAACTGTAAGTAGTAATGCTGTTGTTCTTAGCGAATCACAATCCACGAGCATTGATAAAGAATCGTTGTACACAGGTTTCTTTTGTGCTGCCCGGATTACGGCTGCTGCCAGTTCCTGGTTCTTTTCTTTGGCCTTTTGCAATAAACTGCTAAGCGACTTTATCTCTGTACTTAATACCGCAGATGTTTTACTGAGGGAATCGATCTGCACCTGTATCTCTTTTTCTTTCGTGTTTGTTTTGTGCACAAGGTCATCAACCTGTTTGGGTGAAACCGGTGTTACAATCTTGTTGTCACTGCATCCTCCTTTGAAGAGTGTAACAACAGCTACCCCTGCGAGAATGCCACATACCAGGAGGACGATATTTTTTATATTGGTCATATATTATGTTTTAAGAATGAACTACGCTTTCTTTTCTAATGAATAGCCAAAGCAACCTGCTCCGATCATGCTGGCAAATGTGTAAAACATGTACTCCGGCATTTCTTTACCGAAAAACTGTTTGGCGACCCAGCTTGTGAGCAGGGCCAATATTGACATGGCCACCGCAAACTCCCGAAGGCTGAAATTCCCGTGCTTGTCTTTAAAAAGTTGTTCGATAAATGTTTTCATAGTTTATAGGTTTTTAATTCAGTTCACGTTACCCCTTCGGGGATATATTCTTTGAGCCATGTTCGCACATCGAATGAGGGACAGGCTTTGATCACTCCCGGAAAATCCCTGTGCCCTTTGATCTCTGCTTCCGGGTATTTTTCAGATAACGCTACGAGTTTGTTGAACAGCGCCGTTTTTTGTTCTGGAGTTCGGTTATCTACAGGTTTGTTGTTTTTGTCTATACCGCCGATATAGGAAACATGCACAGACTGCTGGTTATAGTTTTTTACTCCATTCGCTACCAGGTCTTCTGAGAGTAGTGAAACGATCTCCCCGTTCCTTTTAATGATATAATGATAGCCGGGATTTTTCCAGCCAAGCTGCTCTTTCCAGTAGCGTACAATATTTTCTACTTTGGCTTCCGGTGGTGTGGCAGTGCAATGGACGACGATATATTTGATATTCCTTTTCATTGTTTGTGTTTATGGAGTAAATGGAAGGTTTAATTATAAAGCTGCTGTACTGCGGCGAGTTGAAACAGGTTGAGCAAGCCCGGCGACCGGTGATCAATAAAGTAGGACCTCCAGTATTGATAGTTTTTGGATGAAGGCTCTTTGCTTAGTTCGAGTATCGCTTCTGCCATAGCTTTGATCTCTTCTTTGTAGGTTGGCAATGACTGCCGTACGGAGTTGATCTTGTTGTACCAGCTCTCTGTTCCTGTAAAACCAAGCTTATTGTTATCATCGAGCCAGACAGAAGGAAGCGGTATATACCGGCCGGGTGTTTTAGTTACATATTGTCTGGCGAGTAATACCCGTTGACAGAAATTAAGAAAGGCTTTCTCTTTGTTTTCTTTGGCTAACAGGGCTTCGATCTTTTGTTTGGCGAAGTCTGTTTCTTTTGCGGAAAACTGTAAGTGATTCCATAAGGCCGTATAGGCGAAGAGCCAGGCTGTATTTACAAGATGGGCCAGTTCGTTATTAATTGGTTTGTTGGCTGGTGTTACCACCCGCAGTTGCGGCGTGAATGGTTTTCCGATAGTGCTTATTACCTGTTTCATATTGCTGTGTTTTTTATTCCGATCCGTTGAGAACACAAACATACTATGGGTGAAAAGCACCACTGTCCGCTTTGAGCAGCTTCAGGAAGGTTTGTGCATTTAATTGCAGCGAGAGGTAGAAAGAGGAAGATTTGAGAAGGAATGATAATGGCACTAAATAAAAAACCACTTGTATAAAGTGGTTTCAACATTATAGAGTATAGCAATCAATGTTAAGCTACCTGATCAAAATCCTTGGGTAATCCTAACTGGTCGAAAATAATAGAAACCTGTTTTACACTGTAAAACCGCCCTTCTCTTTTTCCAATTTTTTCTAAATGTGGTTTCAGCCAGCGGTTCATGGTTCGTACACTGATCTCATACAGGGCAGCCAGTTCGCCGATGCTGTACACTTTTATTTCAACTGTTTTTCTTTCAGTACTCATGTATAGTATCATTTTTAATGCTTTTAATATGGGGGTCTTCTCCGTACAGTTCCAGGTATTCACTTTCCTGTATGGACAAAAGGGTTGCCATTGCTGTCATATGCAGGTTCAGTTTTTCCCGGCAATCAGCTATTAGCCGGTATATCAGGATTGGCTTTTCAATGGGTACATCCAGCTCAGCAGGCTCACGTCGGCGGATGCGCAACTGGTTAAATTGCTGTATGAGGTAGCGTTTTTGATTCGGGCTTAAAAACCCAAGGTCATCGGCCCGGTACAGCAGGGAGATCATTGAAACTTTCCATTTTCTTTTTAATTCGCCAAGCAAGGGTAGGCTGACACCCTTTTCAAAGTCTTTCCTGATCTCATTCGCCGGCATTAAGAACTCGGCTGCAAATTCGTTTGCTTCATGTGTAATATCCCGGTTATGTGGTACCACATTGAACGTGTGCATGACAAGATGACCTAATTCATACGCCAAGGAGAAGCGTTGCCTGTCACCCAGCAGGGAAGAGTTGAGGAAGATAACAGGAAAACGGGATTCGGTTAGCATGCTTTTACTGTCAACCCGTTCTGTACCGAAATCAAACATATTGATAAGTAAGCCTTTTTCTTCAAGCAGTTGTATAAGGTTATCAATAACGGGAGTTTCAATATTCCAGGCAGAACGAATCATCGCTGCAATCACAGCCGGATTCTTTTCTGCGGTTACTTCATGCACAGGAAGGCCGGGCAAAGGGATTTTTAAAACATCAAGCAGTATTTCTGCATGCATGCGCATAATGTTCACCTGCGCTTCTATAGGCGCAATGATCTTAGCGGGAACATGCTGCCTTTTTCTATAAG
>CALSAT010000067.1:0-12388 GCA_943372905.1 Bacteroides fragilis
AAAATCATTGATCACCACCCAGAGATCATTACCATAAATAATAGTCAATACCAGTATACGCTGCAGGCCCGACTCCAGCAGGGCCAATACGGCAAAGAGAATACAGGTCACCGTAAAATACTTTTTATTACGAAACAGCAGCTCGCCCAGCAAACCCTGGAAGAACACCGCCGCATAGGCCATAGGCGGTGCCTGCGGACTGAGCATCATTTTAAATATCGCTACAATGATAGTGGCCTTTATGATTGCCCCTCTTACCGGTGCATACCAGGCAATGAGGCAAATACAAACAACGGCACAACTGCCCACCAGCAATCCCGATACCGGTATGCGCAACCCGTGAATGATGCCCCCAAGCATCGCTTCACTGATCACCCAAAGGGCTATAAGCCGGTAATAGAGTTGTTTGTTCATTGATCGTTGCGCAGTTTTTTGCCACAGATTACTCGGATTAACACTGATTAATATAAGTAGCACAAAAGAACATCATTCACATAACAGGACTCTCTATTTCTGCACTTTCTTTTTTTATATCAGTAAAAGAGGTTGGCGAAGCTGAAATAATCTGTGTTAATCCGAGTAATCTGTGGCCTGCCTTTTTCCTTCAATTATGCTAACTTTAAAGGTCAATCATAAAGATAACTTGATACGTTTTATACTTAACGAACAAACACTTGCCACTGATCTGCCCGCCGGTATGGTGATGCTGGATTTTATTCGCTATCACAAGCATCTTACCGGTACCAAGATCGGCTGCCGCGAAGGCGATTGCGGTGCCTGCACCGTGCTGGTGGGTGAGCTGGTGAATGATGAAATGCACTATCAATCCATGACAAGCTGCCTGATGCCCATCGGCAATGCACATGGAAAACATATCGTGACCATAGAAGGTGTAAATACCACCGCCCTGAACCCCGTACAGCAGGCAATGGCTGATGAAGGCGCTACACAATGCGGTTTCTGCACACCGGGGTTTGTAATGTCGCTGGCTGGCTTTTGTTTAAGTGGTGTGGACGCTACCCCGCAAAATGCGATTGCAGCAATTGATGGAAACATCTGCCGCTGCACAGGTTATAAATCTATTGAAAGGGCCGCCGCCAAAGTGGCTGATAGTATGAAAGAAAGAAATGGCGCTGACGTGATTGAATTTGTAACCAGCCGCCAGTTACTGCCCGCTTATTTTTCCAGCATAAAAAAACAATTAAAGGAATTACAGTCAGCAGAACGAACCAGGTTCTTGCCTGACCTGGCTGCGCTGGCCGAACGGCCACATGTATTAGGCGGCGGTACAGATCTCTATGTGCAGAAGCATGAAGAAATGACCTATGCCAATATCCATTTTTTATTTGATCATCCGGAGCTCAACAGCATCACTAAAGAGGGTAATAAATGTATCATCGGCCCATCTGTTACGGTAAGCGACCTGATGGCGTCCCCCATCATCAATGAAGCCTTCCCTGACTTTCAGCGCTATGCTAAATTAGTTTCCTCTACGCCCATTCGGAATATGGCCACTATCGCCGGTAATTTTATCAATGCTTCCCCCATCGGCGATTTCACTATTTTCTTTTTAGCATTGGATGCACAACTGGTATTGAGTGATGGGAAAACAACAAGAGAGTTGCCGTTGAGAAAACTGTACAGGGGATATAAAACCTTAGACAAAAAACCGGAAGAGCAAATACAGCAGGTATGGTTTGCATTGCCGGATAGCCATACCTATTTTCATTTTGAGAAAGTATGCAAACGTACACACCTGGATATTGCCAGTGTAAATACAGCCATCCGGCTTACAATGGATGGTGAGAGGATCGTGTCTGCCGGTTTGTCAGCAGGCGGGGTGGGACCAGTGCCGTTGTTCCTGCAAAAAACATCTGCCTTCCTGGCGAGAAAGACCATAAACGAAACCCTGGTGCTGGAAGCCATTGAAGTGATGAAGACAGAAATATTCCCGATCAGTGATGCCAGGGGAACAAAAGAGTACAAGACACTGTTGCTGGGACAATTGATGAAAGCGCATTTTATAAAGTTATTTCCTGCTTTGCAAGCAGAAAAGATAGTGGCCACGAATGGGACGAATAACACGAATTAATACAATAAAATACAAATAGATTGCTTGCGACAATTGAAGGCTTTATTAGTGTCATTCGTGGCTAAAACAAAATGAAGAATACAGATTCATACACTCACCTCCGCGGTGAATCCGTTTACCTGGATGATATTCCGGTGGTGAATGGTACGTTGTATGCCGCCGTGTATGATTCGCCGGTGGCTCATGGCAGGATCGTATCTGTCGATACCAGTGAGGCGTTGTCTGTACCCGGTGTGGTCAGGATCTTTTTAGCAAAAGATATTCCGGGAGAAAACCAGATCGGCGGCATTGTACCTGATGAGGAGTTGCTGGCGGCTGCCCATGTTCATTTCTGCGGTATGCCCATCGCACTGGTGATCGCTGAAACTGATGAAGCAGCAAGAGCCGCTGTAAAAAGGATAAAAGCCGAGATAGAACCCTTGCCCGTCATTACCGATCCGAGAGAGGCCAAGGAAAAAGGAGAACTCATTATTCCGCCCAGAACATTCCGGTTAGGAGATACCAATGCTGCCTGGTCACAATGCGCACACATCATGGAAGGCCGTGCTGATACCAACGGCCAGGAGCATTTATATATCGAAACACAAGGCGCTTATGCCGTACCACAAGAGAACGGCGCTATCAGGATATATTCCTCCACACAAGGGCCAACGGCCGTACAACGAACTGCTGCCCGTGTATTAGCTCTCCCTATGAATCAGATAGAAGTGGATACCACCCGGCTGGGCGGCGGCTTTGGTGGCAAAGAAGACCAGGCCACTACCTGGGGAGTAATGGTGGCATTAGCAGCCTATCATTTAAAGAAGCCCGTAAAGTATTCACTGCACCGCATGGAAGATATGCGGATGACAGGTAAGCGGCATCCCTATTCCTCTGATTTTAAAATTGGATTGAGCAAAGACCTGAAGATATTGGCCTACGAAGCCACTTTCTACCAGAATGCCGGTGCCGCCGCCGATCTTTCTCCTGCGGTAATGGAAAGAACCCTGTTTCATTGCACCAACTCTTATTTTGTTCCCAATGTAAAAGCAACAGCTTACAGTTGCCGCACCCATTTGCCTCCAAATACAGCCTTCCGTGGCTTTGGTGGTCCGCAGGGAATGTTTGTGATAGAGGCGGCCATTACCAAAGCTGCTGAGCAATTAGGCATTCCGGCATCGGCTATCCAGCAACAGAACCTTTTGCGTACCGGTGATGAATTTCCTTACGGACAGATAGCCAATAGCGAAGCGAATGAATGCTGGCAACGAACAGACGAGCTATATAAGATTCAGCAGTTGCAACAGGAGGTGGCTGAATTCAACGCCGCTAACCGGTTGTATAAAAAAGGAATGGCATTGATGCCAATCTGTTTTGGTATCTCTTTTACTAAAACATTAATGAACCAGGCAAGATCCCTGGTGCATGTATATACAGATGGCAGTGTGGGCATCAGCACCGGTGCGGTAGAAATGGGGCAGGGAGTGAATACAAAAATGCTGCAGGTGGCAGCCAATGTTTTTTCTATCGATCCGGCGCATATAAAAGTAAATACGACCAATACGTACCGGATTGCCAATACATCACCCACGGCGGCCAGTGCTGCTGCCGATCTTAATGGACGGGCCACAGAGATCGCCTGTCAGGCTATTCTGGAAAGATTAAAGTCGGTGGCTGCTGTTGAACTCCAAGTGGCTGCGGATAGTATTGAGATAAAAGATGATTGGGTTTTTGCCAACGGCATTAAAACAGATTGGGACTGGAAGCGGCTGGTAATGGCCACTTATGTAAGGCGCATAAGTTTATCAGAACTGGCTCATTATACACCTGCTGGTATTCACTACGATGCCACCAAAGAAAAAGGGCATCCATTTTCTTACCATGTGTATGGAACAGCCATCACCACTGTAACCGTTGATTGCCTCCGCGGCATTTATGAATTTGATGCTGTAAAAGTGGTGCATGATTTTGGCAGCAGTATGAATACCATCATTGATACGGGTCAGTGCGAAGGCGGCATTGTGCAGGGTATTGGCTGGATGACGATGGAAGAGATCGTGTATGATAAAGAAGGGAGATTGCGCAGCAATGCTTTAAGCACTTATAAAGTACCGGATATTTATTCTGTACCGAAGGAAATAACCATTCATGCGCTGGAAACAAGTAAAGATAATCCTGCTATTTTTAGAAGTAAAGCAGTGGGTGAGCCTCCCCTGATGTACGGGATCGGCGCCTATTTTGCACTGCGCAATGCCATAAAGGCATTTAACCCCGCTGCCAGCATTCCTTATGAAGCACCACTGACACCGGAGAAGGTATTAATGAGCCTGTATAAATCCAATCCCTAAATGACTACCATATTTGGACTTACAGTTCTTTCAATCCATCACCTTCAGCTTTGTTACCATGATCGTAACACAAATTCCCAACAAAGCCACTACAGCAAATGAATAACGGAGATTAGCCAATTGGGCAATATACCCAATGAGAGGCGGGCCAAGCAGAAAACCGAGGAAACCAATACTGGATACACCCGCCAGCGCCATGCCCGGCGCTACTTTAGCAGATTTTGCCGCTGTACTGTATATAGCCGGTATGACCGATGAAGTACCAAAGCCTACTATGATAAAACCCAGAGTGGCTGTAATGATATGTGGAAATAACACTGCGATCATCAACCCCGTAAATACAAAAAGGCCGCTAAGTTGTAATAATTTTCTTCTTCCTATCCTTGCAATGATGCGGTCGCCGGTAAACCGGCCAGCCGTCATCATGATCATAAAAGAAGCATAGCCTAAAATAACTAATGAGCCCGGTGCCTGTACAACCTCTTTAAAATAAACCCCGCTCCAGTCGAACATCGTTCCTTCTGCTGCCAGGGTGCAAAAAGCTATAATGCCCAGTTGTACCAGCACCCCTTCCGGTTTTGAAAAGAACTTTTTCTTTTCCGCTGGTTGCGTAGTACCTGCCACCAGGAATGGCCGCATAAAAAAGCTGATCAAAAATACAATGGCCGCTATGATGATGAAATGTATGTGTGGCGTAACCCGGAGATTCATCATAAGGAGGCCGGTCATTGCTCCCGTAAATCCTGCCAGGCTCCATACTCCATGAAAAGAGGTCATGATAGGGCGGCCATAGAGTTTCTCTGCCAATACGCCTTGTGTGTTCACCGATATATTTGACATATTGCCCACCACTCCAAAAACAAATAAAGCCAGTGCCAGTTGCCAGGGTTGTGAGGCCCATCCAATATTCGTTAACTCAACAGCATATAATAAAATAGAAAAAGATAAGATCGTCCGGCTGCTGTACTTTGTTACCAGCCTGCCGGAGATGGGCATCATCAGCAATTGGCCTACCGGTAATGCCAGTAAGATACTTCCCAGTTCTGCTTCCGTTAGATGAAGCCTTGCTTTTATATCCGGTATGCGGCTGGCCCAGGAAGCAAAACAAAAACCCATGCAAAAATAAAAGGCTGATACGGACAGCCTCATCCTCGGGAGTGAACCCGTCTTTGGCAATGCCTCACTTGCGGATGTATGGAATAGTTCCTTTTTGATAATATGGGATTGAGCAGGTTTGGTTGGTTCTCTTTCGCTCTGTGTGCTATCAAAGATAAACGATAAAGAATGCGGCCGTACTGTCTTACCGGCTGCAAACGATTCCTGTTAATACAATTTTTATAAATAAATTTATAGTTCATGAAAAACAGCACACCCTGGACACTGATCGCCGGTAGCCTGGAAAAAGATATTCCGGTCATGTTGCTTTATGTGCTGGAAAGTAAGGGCAGCAGTCCGGGCCGGCAGGGTTTTTTTATGGCCGTGAACGCAGCAGGAGAAATGGAGGGTTCAATTGGCGGTGGCATCATGGAGCATAAGTTGGTGGAAATGGCGAAAGAGCGGTTGAAAGGAGAGTACCGGGAGCCGGTTGTCAGGAAACAGGTGCATGATAAAGCGGCGTCTGCTGATCAAAGTGGTATGATCTGTTCCGGTGAGCAAACGATCTGGCTCTATCCGGTGAAGAAAGAAGAAGCAGGTGTAATCAGTCAGTTGGTTCATTCACTTACAGAAAACAGGAATGGAACGCTTTGTCTTTCACCACAGGGCATTGCTTTTGATCCTTCATTACCAATAAAGAATTTTGATCTTCAGTTTGAGTCGGCAGAGCAATGGGTATACAAAGAAAAGACCGGTTATAGAAACAACCTTTTCATTATTGGTGGTGGCCATTGCTCACTGGCCCTTTCCCGGTTGCTGCAGTCAATCGGTTTTTATGTATCCGTGTATGATGACCGGGATGGATTGAACACCTTACAAAAGAATGAATGGGCCCATGAAAAACATATCCTGACTGATTATACACTGCTTGGTGATCTAATTCCTGCCGGCCCCGATAATTACGTGGTGATCATGACAGTTGGCTACCGCACCGATGATCTTGCCATTAAAGCGCTGCTGGATAAAAAGTTCAAATACCTGGGTGTGCTGGGCAGTCAGAAGAAAATGGAAACATTATTTGACGGGTACCGAAAAGAAGGGATCCCCGAAGAGTGGCTGCAACGGATACATACACCAGTTGGTCTTGCTATCAACAGCCAAACGCCGGAAGAAATAGCCGTGAGCATTGCCGCTGAAATTATTATGGTAAAAAATAGTGTGGCCTCTCCAGTCTATTAATTAATACGAAAGCATATGAGAAAACTATTGATCCTCTTACTGCTGTTTCCCTGCATCGTTTTTGCACAGGAGCCCTATTCCATCAACGACCTGAAGAACGGCAAGAATAAGCAGGACAGCAGTTATATCTACACCCTTCCCTTTGAGCATAAGAAAAGGGTGTTTCTGATACAGGGTTACGAGAGTATGTTCAGCCATAAAGGTGAACGGGCTCTTGATTTCAAAGTAAAGAACGGCACCACCGTTTGTGCCGCCAGGGGTGGAGTGGTAACCGCCATACGCAAAGACTCTGATGTTGGCGGATTGAAACCAGAGAATTTATCCGATGGTAATTACATATTCATTCAACATGATGATGGCTCGGTAGCCAATTACTGGCATTTTAAAAACAATGGTGTGCTTGTAACTGTTGGCGATACCGTTAAAACAGGACAGCCTATTGGTCTTAGCGGCAATACCGGATATTCCGCTTTCCCGCATCTTCATTTTGAAGTGCAGGGATACGACGGGACGGGTAACTTTACCCAGTTGCCCACTAGGTTCTATACACAAAGAGGCATCATCTACCTGCGGCCAGGAAGGTTTTACCGCACTTTACACTAAAATGATAAGTGGGTTTTTTTAAGGCTGATAAATTAGCTAACTTACCATTCCTAAATTTCATTGTCATGATCGTCCTTTATATTTTACTCGGCCTTATCGTTATTATCCTTTTGGCAGCATTCCTGATGCCCAAATCATATAATGTAGAAAAAACTGTTGTTATCAGTCGGCCTGCAGCGTCTGTTATGGGCAAGATCTCCGACCTGAACTATTACAGTCAATGGAACCCCTGGCAACAGACCGACCCCACTTCCACCAGCACTGTCACCGGCACCCCGGGTGTGCCCGGACATAGTTATGCATGGACTGGAAAAAAAGTAGGCATAGGCAGCCTTACTCTTAAAAGTCTTGATGATAAGCATATTCATTTTGACCTGCAGTTTTTAAAACCCTGGAAAGCAAAAGCGAATGACAACTGGCTCTTTGAGCCCTGGGGTGATGGTGAAACTAAAGTAACCTGGCAAAACAGCGGCGACCTAGCCTGGCCTATTGCCCGGCTGATAGGACCCATGTTGAACAAAAGCCTGAACCAGCAATTTGAAAAAGGACTACAGAATTTAAAAAAGATGTGTGAGGGGTAGATGGAGAAGTTTATAGGTACGTGGTTTGTCAATATTATGTATCAGCTAAATTCTTTTTAATTCCCTTACTGTTAGGTCGTTATCTGCGATATTGCCCGTATTCAGTGTGCCCGCCGGTTCAAACAGCATGATCTCCACTTCTTCCGAAGCTACAGGCTTATGCTCCACTCCACGGGGCATAATAAGGAATTCACCTGCATTTACTGTGATGATCCTGTCTCTCAAATGCATATCAAAACTGCCCTTTACCACATAAAACAACTCGTCTTCCTGCTCATGATGATGCCAGACAAACTCTCCTTTGAATTTTACCAACTTTACCTGTTGTCCGTTTAATTCTCCTGCTATATGTGGATTAAAATGGTCTGTAAAAAGTGATAGCTTTTCAGCAAGGTTTACTTTTTCCATATAGATTTTTTAGGTTTCCTGAAACTGGTTAAGCCGTTTTATACTCTTGCCGCCGGTTATATTATTATTGAATTGAAATACAATCAGCCGCCAGTTTTGCTTTTTTTCTCAGCTCCTTTACATCGGTGTTCAGCTCATCATATACCAATGCCACAGCCATTCGCCGGTAAGGCCGGGTGGTTGGTTTTCCAAAAATGCGGACATCCGTATTCGTTTGTTCCAACGCTTTTTCCACTCCGTGGATCGTAAAATGTTCTGCCGAGCTATTTGCAAGCACCACAGCACTGGCACCTGCTTTTCCTAATTTTATCTCTGGTATTGGTAGCCCAAGTATAGCCCTGGCATGTAATTCAAATTCAGAAAGGTTTTGCGTACCCGCCAATGTCACCATACCTGTATCATGCGGCCTCGGACTCAGTTCAGAAAAATAAACCCCGTTATCCGTGAGGAAAAATTCAACACCCCATAGGCCGGCTCCTGTTAATGCGGTTGTTACTTTCTCTGCCATACTACAGGCGTCTGTATAATCTTTTTCACTGATGGCCACAGGTTGCCAGCTTTCCTGGTAATCGCCTCTTTCCTGGCGATGGCCAATAGGCGGACAGAAAAGCGTCTTTCCGTTTTGTTGTGTTACGGTAAGCAAGGTTATTTCTGTATGAAAAGAAATGAATTCTTCAATGATCACTTCTTTGATATCGCCTCTTGAATTATTGATAGCATATTCCCACACAGTTTGCTGGTCTTCTTCCTTTTTCAAAACGCTTTGCCCTTTTCCGGAGGAGGACATCAATGGCTTTACCACACAAGGAAAGCCGATCTCTTTTACCGCTGTGGTAAATTCTGTAAAAGTAGTGGCATAAAAATAACGGGCTGTTTTCAATCCCAGTTCTTTACTGGCCAGGTCACGGATCAGTTTCCTGTTCATGGTGAAGTTGGCGGCCTTAGCGCTGGGTACCACCTGAATATGTTGCTTTTCATATTCGTAAAAACGTTCTGTGCGGATAGCCTCTATCTCCGGCACTACCAGGTCGGGCTGATGTTTGGAAACTATAGCATCCAGTTGTTCGCCGTTCAGCATATCGATCACTTCAAAGCCATCCGCCACTTGCATGGCCGGAGCCCCGGGATAACTATCAACGGCAATAACCGTTTGTCCCAGTCTTTTTAATGCGATCACTAATTCTTTACCCAATTCGCCGCTGCCAAGCAGCAATATTTTCTTATGCATGAAAGTAAGATTGGCTACAAATGTAGCGGCTATTTATACTACTTCACTGAGTGTTATCCCAGCTTATATATTTCCATGATCGACTCCAGTATCTGGGGGAAATTGATCTTCAGGTCAATCAGTCGGCCGGTGCGAATATCAAACACCCAGCCATGCACCAGTAATTTTCTTTCTTTGTGCGCCTGCTGCACAGCGGCCGTTTTGATCAGGTTCACACACTGCTCCTGTACATTCAGTTCTATCAGCCTGTTGTATCTCATGTCTTCATCAGTGATCGCATTTAATTCTTCTTTATGCAGGCGGTACACATCCCTGATATTGCGCAGCCAGGGATTTAAGATACCCAGGTCGCTGGCCTGCATGGCCGCTTTCACCCCGCCACAATAGTAGTGGCCGCAAACCACTATATGATTCACTTTTAAATGCCGGACCGCATAATTGAGTACCGACATTACATTCAGGTCCACACTATTCACCAGGTTGGCAATATTGCGGTGTACAAATACTTCCCCGGGCTGAACGCCCATTATATCCTCAGCTGTAACCCGGCTGTCGGAGCAGCCGATATATAAAAACTCCGGCGCTTGTCCTTTTGACAGGTCATTAAAATAATCTTTGTTCGATTCCAGTTTCTCCCTGATCCATTTTTCGTTGTTGGTAAAGACTTCCGCTATATTCATGATTTTCTTTTTTACATCAATATATTATTTTCCGGTTTCAGCGTCGGGGGGATATCTCCATCATTATACATTTCCCGCAGGTCAATTTCAATTGCCCTGCTCATGGCAGTGATGGGTATATCGTTAGCGCTGCCTTCAAAGGGGCTTTCTGTTGACTCGCCGATCTTTTCCATGGTAGTAAATATCCACGCAGACAAGGCACTGAAAGGAACTGCCAACCAGATAAGTTGGCCACCCAGCTTGCTAAACTCCTGCAGCATTCCTAATGGCAGCAAGATGATGAATATTTTAATAAAATAAAGGTTGAGAGTGGCGTACTGTCGCGGGTACGGAAAATTTTTAATCCTTTCGGATACTCCCTGTTGGTTATAAAATTCCTGCAGCATTTTTTCCAGTTCCATATGCCGGAAGTCATCAATCAATCCTTTTTCATGCAGTTGCTTCACTTGTTCAGATTGAATACTGATAAGCTGTGCTGCCTTGTTGGATTTACTCATCACCAGTTGTACTTCATCTGCCGGTAAATATTTTTCCAGTTCCGTTCTCATATCACCAGTATGTTCCGCCACCTTGAACCACCGGCTCTTATACTCCTGGTTATGCTTTTTATTGATTGCTTCCCAGATGCGGTTTTCCCTGAGTTGAAAACGTAGGGCAGTAAGCCAGGCAAAATGCCGGTGAATGAGTTGCAGCCGCCATACTCTTATTTCAGCTTCCGTGATGTTTTCTTTTGCATTTTGAGTAGAAGTGTAATCTCTGACCATAACTCCCCAGCTACGGCTGGCATTTACAATGGCACCCCAGCACCGGCGGGCTTCCCACATTCTTTCGTACGAGGCATTATTCTTAAACCCCACCATAAAAGCGACTGCCGTACCCAGCAAAGCGATGGGCAACCAGGGAATGGATAAAAATTTCCAATCCAGCACTGCATAACAAAAAGTAGGTACCAGCGCTACGATCAATAAGAAGTATATATCCTTTCGAGTCCAAAAAAGAACTTCCTTTAAAGTGAAATTTTTACCAGCATGCATGTAACCGATATATTTATTTCAAATCTAATCAAAAACCGATTTACAATTTCGGGTGGTAATTATATTTAATAGTGTAGCCTAACCCGAATGTCAGAATTTTGTCATCCTGCTTCACAGATGCTACCACTACCTTTTCATGTGTATAGGAATAAAGCGCTGTGATGACAAGGCCCTTCCACACAGGAAACTCCACACCAAGATCTGCCTGCGCCCTGTAGTTACGGCCGTTGTTAAAGGCGGGCTGCCAATACGCATCGTAATACAAGCGCAGTTTTTTATCAAACAGGTAATTCCAACCAGCCATGTATAAGGTACCCCGCCAAAGCTTTATCCTATTGCTGCCGTTGTATTCACTAAGATTATACACAGATCCTTTAAATCGGCTGGTTTCATAAATAACGCTGGCTGATACTTTGAATATGTGAGATGGCTTATTCAGCAATTGAAAAGTTGCTCCGGCGCCGCCAAACAAACGGGCATCTATTTTTCTGCGGTAATTAGTTGACAGGTAAAAAATCCCAAAGGGATAAAGCCGCTTCTGTGGCTGAAAGTATACATAATTACGGCTGAAAATATCATTGTCTGCCCGGATAGAAGAAAACGACTGATACAGGCTGCTGTTCTGCGATTTAAACACAATATTTCTTACAGGGGCATACGTAAGGTCCAGTCGACTTCTTATGGTAAGGATATTTACATTGCCCTGTTGATAGTTCCCTGTTAGGGCCGCCCTTAGCTGAAACTGCACCGTATCGCTTTCATTGAGCTGGGCCCTTATGTTTGCCCAGCCCAATAAAGCAAAAAGGAAAAGGATATATTGCCTGCTCATTCTATTTTATACTGGTCAGGATATTTATAAATTCTTCCGGTTGCACCACAAAAGGCAGGTGCGAGGTCTTCATTTCAAATATTTTTTTTACTGTGCCATTGTCTTTTATCATCTGCTGTTGCAATGCATACGGTACTGCCGCATCATTGGTTGTGGAGATATAATATTTGGGTACTCCGGCGAATTTTGCACTTAATGTCGCTTTATCATTAAAGCCTTTAGTGGGTTCTGCACGGTGATATTTTACCAGCAGTTGTTTCATATAATCCGGG
>CALSAT010000068.1:0-12362 GCA_943372905.1 Bacteroides fragilis
GCACCGGCCGTGATCGCCCAACTGGAAGTGGCCCTGAAAGAGACGAAAGACCTGCAGGAAAAACTGGACCGCCAGGCAGTTCATTTCTTTCTTGCCTGTGCCCGGAAGGGGGCAAACGATAAGAGTGATGAACTTAAAAATGACTACAACAACTATTTCGATCTCCGGAAAAAAGCAGACGGGTTCTTAGCGCAAATGAATGGTATGCTGGAAGTGCTGGCCCCTGTTTTTTCAGGACAGACCCTGCAAATAGAGGATATACGAACAATGATCAGCCGGTTGAAAAGGGACCACGAACCTGTATTCAAACAGAAATTACAATACTGGATGTCGCTGGATGCTTTTAAGAACAATCCTGCACTGGTAACAAAGGCTACCAGTTTTGCAGGAGCCGACTATGCTTATTTTGGGGACACCTCTTTCTTTGAAACAGAACTGCATGACCTCCACAGCCTGTGTACAGAAAGCTGGGTGGACGTATCTAATTTCTTATTTAATATATTCAAGGCTATCGCAGAAAAGCAATTAATATGCCGGTAAGATCAGCTTTGAACCACATTAACCTGTTAATTAATAATCCAGTTCCAGGCGCAGCCTGTCTTTTAATTCTTTTACCAGGGGATATTGCTCCACCAGTTTCTGGTATTGCTCTTTTGAGCTAAGCGGTATTTCCACTACCGGCCGGTCACCTGCTTTTTCTTCAATGATGACATTGAACTGCAATGCTTTGTTTTTTAAACACTCCTGCAAAAAGGCAAATAACTTATTGCGGTCCTGTTCAATGAATTTTTGTTCGATATTGTTAGCCGTTACAGCTTCAAAACTGTTCTCATCTTTTATCCGCAGGGCTGCCAGTTCAAAGCTTTGTGCAGCGGGATTGCGGGCTTCTTTCAGTTTTACCACATAATCGGCCCATGCTTTTTGCAGCCCTTCCATTTCAATGGGGTGATTTACCTGGTCGCCGTTGGTATTTCCATTGCCCTGGTATTGCTTACGTATTTTGTCGAGGGCGGAAAGTTTTGAAGTACCTGTTTTAGAGGGTGGTGTTGCAGGCTCTGTAAGCGCTGGTGTATTTCCAGGCACTATTGCTTTTGCTGCAACAGGTGTTTCAATGATCAGTTTTGCTTCTCCGGTTGATGGCCTTTCGTTAGTTGCCGGTGGTTTCTGTTTTATATTCTGTGGTCCAATATCTGTTATTTGCGATGCTCCAAATGATTTAATAGCGGTTGTCCGGAAAGCTACCGGTGCATCAATCAGTTTTTTTTTACTTACACCCGTTCCTTCGGCGGTGATGGAGATGGCTTGTTGCAGGTAGCATAGCTTGATGATGGCCAGCTCCACATGGAGGCGCTTATTACGGGCCGACTTATAATTGATCTCTGCTTCATTCAGAATGTTCAGCGCACTGATGAGCAGGGCGGGAGACACCTTTTTGGCAGTGGAAATGTATTTGTCTCTGAAGCTTTCGACCACTTCCAGCAGCACCGCGGCTTTTTCATCTTTACATACAAGCAGGTTGCGGATGAATTCTGCAAAGCCATTCAGTACCAGGTCTCCTTCAAAACCTTTGCGGTTTATATCATCATATAGTAACATGGCCGATGAAAGGTCCTGCTCCTGCATATAGCCCAGCAGGTTGAAATAGCAGTCGGCATCCAGTATGTTCAGGTGCTCTAAAGTGTTGGCATAATTAAGTTCCCCATTGGTAAAACTCACGATCTTATCCAGTATGCTCAGCGCATCCCGCATACAGCCCTCGCTTTTTTGGGCAATGATCTGGAGGGCGGCTTTCTCCGCTTTGATTTCTTCTTTTACGCAGATCTCTTCCAGGTGGTGTACCGTATCGTTGGTGGTGATGCGTTTGAAATCAAATATCTGGCAACGGCTGAGAATGGTAGGAAGTATCTTATGTTTTTCGGTAGTAGCTAAAATAAAGATGGCATAAGGTGGCGGCTCTTCCAGTGTTTTCAAAAAGGCATTGAAGGCCGAAGAGCTTAACATGTGTACCTCGTCTATTACATACACTTTGTATTTACCGGTTTGAGGTACAAAGCGTACCTGGTCCACCAGGTCACGGATATTGTCCACCGAGTTGTTAGAAGCGCCATCCAGCTCAAAATAGTTCATCGAAGCACCGTCATTAAAAGAAGTGCAGCTCTGGCATTTATCGCAGGCTTCGCCGTCCTTTGTCTGGTTTTCGCAGTTGATCGTTTTCGCTAATATCCGGGCACAGGTGGTTTTGCCCACGCCTCTTGGTCCGCAAAAAAGAAAAGCATGCGCCAGTTGCTGGTGTTTGATCGCATTCCTGAGTGTGGTGGTGATATGCGATTGCCCAACGACTGTGTCGAAAGTTTGCGGTCTGTATTTTCTAGCTGAAACGATGAATTTTTCCATGCCCCCAGCCCCTAAAGGGGAGTAATAAAATCCTTTAAGGGAAGTTGCAAGATAAGAAACCAAAGTCTTGCCCGGCGAAAACCAATTGAGATGTTAATAAATGTTCGAAAGCCCCTTTAGGGGTTGGGGTTTAATGCAGTATCGGATGCGGTTTAAATTCCTTTGTTCTGTCGAATAAATACCGGTAGGTGGTGAGTAAGCGGCTGCGGTTGCCTGCAATGGCTTCCGCCACATTTACCATTTTAGGATTGAACTCGCCGATCCATTGCATTTCATAATCGTCATAAATGGGTTTGCCTACAGTGTACACACCATTTTCAATGGTGAGGCCCTGTACTATCCGGCAGCCTTCAACTATGATATAGCTGTCAACCCCCTTGCCCTGGAACTCAGGCACCACACCAAATACCAACCCGGTGAACTTCCTGTTTTTTTTAGTGGCCTTTATCCAAAGGAATTTTAGTTTATGCCAGAGGCTGAATTTTCCATGCAGGTATTTGAACCATTGGTTCAGGTCCGGCAGGTTGATCCAGGTGGCAATCGGCTCTCCATTGTAATAGGCAAACCAGTTGATCCGTTCATCCATCACCGGCTTCATGGACTTAAACATTTTGATCACCACTTTTTCTTCCAGTTGTTTCAGGCCGCCGTGCCCGGCCCATGCTTTATTATATACAATAGTGAAATCTTTGGCAAACTTTTCCAACTGGTTCTTTTTGATATGTGCTGAAGAGTAACCCGGATCAGCTGCACATTCGGCATGGCGGATGTAAAACTTTTCCTGCAGCCTTACATTGGCTTTCATTCCAAAACATATCTGGTTGAAGTAGTTTTTAAAACCATAGGTTTCAAATAACTGCTGGTAGTAAGGCTGGTTATAATTCAAACAATAAACTGGCGGTGCAAACCCCTTCACCAGTAAACCCCACCAGCGGTCCCGTTCCCCAAAGTTGACAGGGCCATCCATGGCTTCCATACCTTTTTGCAGCAACCAGTGTTTGGCCACATCAAACAGCATATCTGCCGCTGCCTGTTCGTTGATGCAATCAAAAAAGCCAATGCCACCCACGGGGCCATCATCACCTTTGTTTTTATATTTTTTGTTGGTAAAAGCGGCAATACGGCCCACCAGGTTTCCCTTTGCATCTTTCAGTATCCAGCGGATGGCTTCGCCAAAACGGAAGGCCTTGTTTTTCTGAGGATCAAACACCTCATTAATGTCTTTTTCTAACGGCCGGATATAATTAAGATCGTTCTTATTGATCTCCACATTTACCCGGATGAATTCTTTTGCAAGCTGTGGTGAGGTGACTTCAATCAATTGCATGTGGCAAATGTAAGAAAGTACCTGTTTTAGCAGGAGCCGATCTTTTTCAGCATCAGTTGTTTCTCTGTAGTGGAATTAGTAAGCTGGTATGCTTTTTCAAAATATTCCCGTGCCTGGTTTTTTTGCTCCAGGTCAAGAGAAATTTCTCCAAGGGATGCGTAGTAAAGATGATGGCCTTCTAACCCTTTTATTTGCAGCATTTCAATAAAGGCTTCCTCTTTGCTGCCTGCATAGGCAGCAGCGATGGCCTTGTTCATGGCCACTACCGGGTTAGGTTGCAACTGGTACAGCAGTTCATATAAATAATGAATACGTTTCCAGTCTGTTGCTTCAAAAGAAGGAGAAGCGGCGTGCAGGGATGCAATGGCGGCTTCCAACTGATACACATATATTTCAAAAGGTTCGGTGGCGGCATCTAAATAGTCAAAGCCTTTTTGTATCAATGGGCGGTACCATTTGCCCCTGTCCTGGTATTTCAATAAAATAATATTGCCCTTATCATCCAGCCGGGCACCCAGCCTGGATGATTGAAAACACATGAGCGAAAGCAATGCCTTTGCCCGCGGAAGAGCAGTGGCCGCTTGCGTGGTGAGCAGCCTGCACAGCCGAATGGCTTCATAACAAAGATCTTCCCGGATCAGTAGTTCAGGATGAGAGGAATTATACCCTTCATTAAATAACAGATATAATGTTTTCAGCACGGTATCCAGCCTGGCTGGTAATTCATTTCCGGCCGGAACGTCCAGTTGTATAGTCTCTGTTTTGATCTTTTCTTTAGCCCGGTATATCCGTTTGCCAATGGTGTCTTCAGTGGTTAAAAAAGCCCGGCTTATTTCACCCGTACTTAAGCCGCAAAGTGTTTTTAATGTAAGTGCCACCTGCGAGTCAGGTTGGATGGAAGGATGGCAGCAGGCAAAGATCATCCGCAACTGGCTGTCGGATATTTCATTTTCCAAAAACAATTGCTGCACGGTGGAAGAAAGTGTCCATTCCGATTCCAGCAGGTAGGCATATTGCGGGGTGATGTCCCGGAATCTTTTTTCTCTTCTGATATGATCGATCGCTTTGTTTTTTGCCACCCGGTGCAGCCATCCCGCCGGGTTGTCCGGTATATTATTATAGCTCCAGGTGTTCATGGCCTGCAATAGCGTATCCTGTACAATGTCCTGCGCAGTTTCCAGGTTTTGCAAGCCCAGCAGTCTTGATAAAACAGCAATCATCTTTCCCGACTCCTGCCGGAAAAGATGATCTGTTAATTCCTGGATATTGCCGGATAGCATTACTGTTTCTGTTTAAAAAGTTGCGGGTTATGAGTTGTGAGTTACGAGACTTATAGTCCATAGTTGAGTTACAATCTCGTAACTCACAACCCGCAACTGATCATCACATATCCATTTTCATTACCTGGCGCACCTGTATGCTGCCGCCGATTGCATAGTCGGGATATCCATCACAAAGCGATACCGCTTCGTTATAGTCAGCCGCATTGATAATAAAATAGCCGCCCACTATTTCCTTGCCTTCTGTATAAGGCCCATCGGTAACACCGGCTGCGCTGCCTTTAATTAATTTACCGCCCGGCAGCAGGGGCTCGCCTGATACGTACCTGCCATCCTTGGCCAGTTGGTCGATCCAGGCCATCCATTTACCCATGTTGGCCTGCATTTCTTCGGGTGATCTGTCTGATGGCATTCCGCCATGAAAAATAAGCATGAACTTTTCCATAATACTTGTTTTGTTGGTTTAAAAATATGTTTTATGAGTTAATGACGAACAGGTTCCGGCATTCCGGACAGGCCGTCATTATTTTTTTAGGAAATGTGCAGGCAGAAACCGCAAAGCTTACCAATCGAAAAAGAGAAGACGGCAACAGGCGCCTGGCCTCATCAATCCTTCTGCCAAGGATAGTGAAAGGGCCTTCCGAACTCCCTGTGAGGTATTTCCGAAGTCCCCATGAGGTACTTCGGAAGGGGGTATGAGGTATTTCCGAAGTCCCCATGAGGTACTTCGGAAGGGGGTGTGAGGTATTTCCGAAGTCCCCATTAGGTACTTCGGAAGGGGGTGTGAGGTATTTCTGAAGTCCCCATGAGGTACTTTGGAAGGGGGTATGAGGTACTTCCGAAGGGGTCGAGGGGCCTTCCGAAGGGGGTGAGGGGGCGTTCCGAAGGGGGTGAGAAGTAGTTTTTTAACCTGCTAATCTAGTTGCCACTCCCCCGCCGCTCAGGCGATCTGCTGCATCCGGGTCAGTTTTTTATATACTCCTTCCTCAATTTCGATCAATTCATTATGATGGCCCCGTTCGATGATGGTGCCTTCATGCAATACAATGATCTCATCAGCTTCTTTGATGGTGCTGAGCCGGTGGGCAATGACGAGTGTGGTGCGGCCCTTCATCAGTTTACTGAGGGCATCCTGTACAAGTTTTTCTGATTCTGTATCCAAAGAAGAAGTGGCCTCATCCAGGATAAGGATAGCCGGATTCTTTAACACTGCACGGGCAATGCACAACCGCTGCCGCTGTCCACCGGACAGGCGGATGCCCCTGTCGCCCGTTACCGTCTGGTAGCCATCTTCCGTTTGCAAAATGAACTCATGTGCATTGGCGATTGTAGCGGCTTCCACCACTTCTTCCAGTGTGGCATCTGGCCGGCTGAGGGCAATGTTGTTGAAAATGGTATCGTTGAACAAGAAGGTTTCCTGCGTTACAAAACTCATCAGGCTGCGCAGCGATTCCATTTTATATTCCCGTACATCCACCCCATCCAGCAGCACGGCGCCGTTCTTTACATCATAAAACCGGGGTATCAGATCGGCAATGGTTGACTTACCTACTCCGGAGGCACCAATAAGGGCGATCGTTTTTCCTTTGGGTATGGTAAAACAGATGTCTTTCAGTACCGGCGTTTCATTATACGCAAAGTGAACGTGTTGGAATTCAATTGAAGTATTGAAATGTGTTACTTCAATTGCACCGGCTTTATCTGTTACTTCAATGGGTTTGTCGATGATCTCCAGTATCCGCTCACCCGATCCGCGGCCTCTTTGAATATTGGCCCCGGCTATCACCATCGCTTTTGCCGGACGCAGCACCTGCGAAAAAATGGCAATAAAGGCGATGAACTCACTGGCCTGTATGCCGGCAGCGCTTTTCCCGTTTTTTAAGATCAGGCTACCGCCATATAATAAGATGCCGGCTACCACTATCACCCCGGCGGCTTCTGAAAAAGCAGGCGCCATTTCTCTTCTTTTGAATCCGGCCAAACTGGCATTCCGGTAGAAATCATTTTCCCGGCTGAATTTTTTTAGGGTAAATGCGGTGGCATTAAAAGCCCGGATGATGCGCATGCCCGTCAGTGTTTCATCCATGATGGTGAGCAAGCGGCCTATGGATGCCTGTGCATCTTTGGCATCCCTTTTTAATTTCTTCTGCACGGTGGCAATGCCTAATGCAGACAAGGGAATGATGATAAGGGTAAATAAAGTAAGCTGCGTGGAGATAGAAAACAATGCTACAAAATAACCAATGATAAGCGAGGGCTCTTTGAATAAAACTTCCAGCGAATTAGCAGCCACGCCTTCTATCTCAAACACATCCGAATTCATCCGGGAGATAAGATCGCCTTTATGTTCTTTGGTAAAAAAACCCATGTGCAGGTGATTGATCTTTTCAAACAGGGCTTCCCGTATTCTTTTTACCAGCAGGGTCCTTGCTTTAATTAAGGTACGCTGCGCCAGGTAGCGGAACAGGTTGGTGAGTAACACCGCACATACAATAATGAAGGTGATAAAGTACAAGGCATACACAGGGTTCATAGCTTTCAGCCGGTACACCTGGTAGTAAAATATATCCCTGATGAAACCGGTGGATAAAGAAAAGGCGGGGGCCGCCATTGTTTCCTGTCCCGTGGTATGATCGAACAGCACATTGAGCAAGGGTATGATCAGTGCAAACTGGAAAACACTGAATATGACCGCCAGTATGGTGAAGATAAAAAAGGGCGGTACAAACCACCGGAAGGGACGGGCATAAGCGAGAAGACGTCTGTAAACTTTCATTGCGGCGCTAAAGTTATTTAATATAGTGACCGGTACACATCCAGGTACTGCCTGGCGGACTTATGCCAGTTGAAACTGAGGCCCCGTTCTCTTATTTTCTGCTGAAATCCATTGGCAGTGTATTTTTCCATGCCAATATTGAATACCTGCTGCATGTGGTCAGAATCGAAATCGTTGAAATAAAATGACACATCACCGCCAATTTCCGGCAGGGCTGTTTTATCAGACAGGAATAAAGGTTTGCCGCAACTCATTGCTTCTACTACGGGCAATCCAAATCCTTCCGATATAGAGGGGAAAGCAAAAGCCCGGCAATTATTGAAATACCATGATTTTTCCTGCTCTGTAACCCGGCCGAGCAAATGCACATTGTCTGCCACACCCAGCTCTATCGATTGCTTATGCAGGTAAGACAGATAATTATCATCATCATATTTGCCGGCGATGAGCAATTCCATCATATTGTTTTTCAGCAATGGCAGCAATACATGAAAATTCTTCTTGCGATGGATAACGCCAATAGAAAACAGAAACGGTTTGCGGGGTTTGTACGAACGGGCACTCAGCTCCGGCTTTACCAGCAGGTTAGTACCGTTATGTATCACATACAGGGGTTTGTTTTTCAGGTCGCAATGCTGCAGCACGTCTTTCTTGCTGAATTCGGATATGCAGACAATGGCATCGGCACGGTTAATAAGTCCCTGGAGGTAGCTGAGGTACCTCTGCTTTTTAGCAGGCGATTTCTTTTCGTCGTATAAAAAATTCAGGTCGTGTATGGACAGCACCACCCTGATCTTTTTATTGAGCAGGGGCATGTAATGGGTGTTTTGGTAGGTGGCATGCCAGATATCAAAAGAAGAGAAAGGGGGCAGCACAAATTTGTGCAATGGGTTTTGTGTGAGGTGATTGGCCCTGCTGTACGACCAGTCCTGCTCACCGGGGGGAGTATAAAAATACAGTTGCTCCTGCTGCAGGTCTAGGTTCTTCTCCAGGTATTGGCCCAGGTTCAGGCAATAGTGATACAGGCCTGTATCAGGATACTTCATTCTTTCGCAGTCAAAAACTATTTTTTTCATGCTCAGTTCAACGGGGTTTGCGATGCTCCGAAACAGTGTAATGCCAGGAATAAAACGATCAGGGAATATGGCAGGTCAACAATATTCATGCCTCATGCCACACAATTCTTTATTGGTATACTCCGGCAGGCTAAAAGTAACCTTTGCGGAATAAAATTTGCAAGCATACCTAAATAAAGGTCAATTGCCGGGTACATTTGCAGCAGCGGTGGTTACATAATGGTGTATTAACCGATTTGCTATCAATTTTCAGCAGTATGAGCAGGATAATCCTCGATTGTGACTTAATGAAGCACCGCGACTCTGGCCTGTACCACTATTGCCTGAACCTCGGCAACTATGTAAACAGGGAACTGAAAAAGCAAAACACCGACACCATTTCTTTTTATGTTCCTAAAGCAGAGGTCAGTGCGTTTGAAAAAGGGACTCATTGCATAGCAGAGAAAAAATGGCATCACCAGTTCTTCCGCCCTTTTTTATTGAATTGTGATATCTGGCATGCACCATTTCAATCCGGGCGGATACTACCCCGCCAGCGGAACAGGTTAATAAAAGTGTTACTTACCATTCATGACCTCAATTGCCTGTATGAAGATAAAACGGCGAAAGAACGGAGACTAAGCCTGCAGCATACTCAAAAACTGATCGACAGGGCCGATGCAATAGTTTGTATTTCTCATCATTGCAAAAAAGATGTAACAGAAAACCTGGATACGGGCAATAAGCCGCTGTATGTAATTCATAATGGCACCCATAATGTAAACACGCCACCACAATCCCCAACCGGTTATAAACCAGCTCATCCTTTTTTATTTGCCATGGGCTATGTAAACAGGAAGAAGAACTTTCATACACTGGTCCCGTTGCTGGAACATTCACAAATAGAGCTGGTGATAGCGGGTAAATTGGACGAACCCGATTATATAGCGGCCATGAAGCAGGAAGCAGAGAAGCTGGGTGTAAAGGACCGGCTGAAGATACTGGGCCCTGTTCCGGAAGAGGATAAAGCCTGGTATTTCAGCAATTGCCAGGCCTTTGCACTGCCTTCCTTAGCAGAAGGTTTTGGCGCTCCTGTAGTAGAAGCTATGGCATTTGGAAAGCCGGTATTTCTGTCTGCCCGTACATCCCTGCCGGAAATTGGCGGCGAAGTGGCTTTTTATTTCAACAGTTTTGAGGCAGGCCACATGCAGCAGGTATTTGCACAGGGTATGGCAGAGTACAATAAGAATGGTCTTGCCGGACGCATTATGCAACGGGGCAATGAATTTAGCTGGCAGGAAAAGGCAAAGGAGTATATAAAAGTGTACCAGTCCATGACAACTTAAAATCCAATAACATGATAGCGGAAGCAGTAAAAAGAAAATGGAATGCCCAGTTAACAACAGATTTTGGTAAACGCCGCTCGGAGCTTTGCAAAGCCAAAGATTTTTATAGTAGCTGGTATAAGCGGTGGTGTGTTGAACTGAAAGAAGAGCCCAACTTTCACCGGAAACAATGGGAGTTCATTTTTATTATGCAGGCATTATGGGAGAGGGGTTGTATTGCCAGCGGCAAAAGAGGATTGGTATTTGCCGTAGGCACAGAGCCAATACCATCTGTGTTTGCCAACTACGGATGTGATATACTGGCTACCGACATTTTACCAGAGGAAGGAATAGCTAAAGGATGGGACAACAGCAACCAATTGTGTCTTGGCCTGGATTCTTTGTATAAATGCGATATCTGCGACAGGGATACTTTTTACAAAAGGGTGGAATACCTGGCCGTGGACATGAACCATATACCGGCAGAGCTCAGAAATTATGATTTTAACTGGAGCAGTTGCTCCTTTGAGCACCTGGGTACCATAGAAAAAGGAGCTGCCTTTTTAAAAAACCAGCTAAAGACCCTGAAGCCGGGTGGCTGGGCGGTGCATACCACAGAATATAATATTTCCTCCAACGATGAAACGCAGGATAACAACGATACGGTGATCTACCGGCAGCGGGATATTGACCAGATAGCCCAGGAACTGCGCCGGGAAGGCCATTTTGTGGAAGAACTGGATTATTCGCTGGGCGGACTGCCGGAAGATTTCCAGGTGGACATTCAGCCGCACCAGCAAAAAGTGCATGTCAAACTGCAGATTGACAAGTATGTGGTCACCTCCATCGGGCTTATTATCAGGAAAAAGAGTGCCTGACACGGTCGGGTTTCGGGACATTGCTATACCTGATGCCTCTCCAGTTTCATTTTTTGAGCCTAAAGACCGGCAGGTGACCGGTTCTTCAACCCGCTTTCCACGGCTTTTCCCCAACCCGAAAATCCCTTATTTTTTCCCAAGGAATTCCTTTGGAACTAATTGGCAAATTACCCCTGCCCCCTTACCTTTGCGGCCTGAAAAAGAAGCTGGTGGTTGGTCATTAGTCACTTGTAAAGTCTTCAGAAAAAGAAAGACTCTGCGAAGTGGGGGATAGCTAAAAACCAGAAACTAAAAACCAGAAACAAGCAATATGGCAAATACAGGCAAAGTAAAACAGGTTATCGGTGCCGTAATAGACGTTCAGTTTCACGGCAAACTACCCGAGATCTACAACTCATTGGAACTTAAAAAAGAAAATGGCGACATCCTGGTACTGGAAGTACAGCAGCACCTGGGTGAAGACAGCGTTCGTACCATCGCTATGGACGGTACGGAAGGTATTCAGCGTGGAATGGATGTAGTGGATACCGGTATTGCTATTGCTATGCCAGTGGGTGATGCAATTAAAGGCCGCCTGTTCAACGTGACCGGCGACCCTATTGATGGTTTGCCAGCTGTATCAAAAGTGGGAGGACGTCCCATCCATGCTCATCCACCTGCCTTTGAAAACCTGAGTACGGCGAGTGAAGTGCTTTTCACCGGTATCAAAGTTATCGACCTTATCGAGCCTTATTCCAAAGGAGGTAAGATTGGGTTGTTTGGTGGCGCCGGTGTGGGTAAAACCGTATTGATCCAGGAATTGATCAACAATATCGCTAAAGCCTATGCCGGGGTGTCCGTGTTTGCCGGTGTGGGAGAAAGGACCCGTGAAGGAAATGACCTGATGAGAGAGATGATCGAAGCAGGCATTATGAAATATGGTGATGCCTTCAAACACAGCATGGAAGAAGGTGGCTGGGACCTGAGCAAAGTGGATATGAAAGAACTGGCTGAGTCCAAAGCCACTTTCGTATTCGGCCAGATGAATGAACCTCCCGGTGCCCGTGCAAGGGTGGCACTCTCCGGTCTTACTATTGCAGAATACTATCGTGATGGAGATGGTACCGGCAAGGGCCGTGACATCCTGTTCTTCGTTGACAATATCTTCCGTTTCACCCAGGCCGGTTCTGAGGTATCAGCCCTGTTGGGCCGTATGCCTTCAGCGGTGGGTTATCAGCCTACCCTGGCCACTGAAATGGGTATCATGCAGGAACGTATCACCTCTACAAAAAATGGTTCTATCACATCGGTGCAGGCGGTTTACGTACCAGCGGATGACCTGACTGAC
>CALSAT010000069.1:0-12328 GCA_943372905.1 Bacteroides fragilis
GATGGGGAAGCATAATATACTCCACCGATACCACCAGCAAGTGAGGCGGTGGTAAGAAACAGCATGGATTGACTGCTGGTTGCGGTTCCGCTATTATGTATTTCTATGGAACGGACAGTGCCCGGCAAGCCGTATGCATCGTTGACGACTGATCTGCCTACAGCAATATTTTGTGTAAAGTCTGCACTGCCCTCTACACTAAGTTTGTTTGCAGGCAGCATAGTTCCAATGCCCACATTGCCATTCCCCCTTATCCGCATACGCTCCGTAAAGGAATTACTGCCACCGTAGCCAAATGCAATATCGGATTCGTCGATATCTGCATAAACCTGCAGCAAACTGCCTTGTATTCCGATACCATACTGTGCAGTAACACCGCTTGAAAAGAAACTGATCTTACTTCCGGTTGTATTACTGAATGACAATGGGGCATCAGGTGTAAGGTTGCCAATGCCAGCGTTTCCGTTTCGTAAAATGGTTAGAGCATTTTTCCTGTCAGAAAAGTCAGTACCATTGCCGATTTGAAATATCCGGTCGGTGGGAGATTCTACTGATGAATTTGGATTGTCCAGAAAATCGTTGTAGCTGCCAAAGCTTGCACCCGATTTCGCTTTGGCAAAAACACTGTTTCCCATTGCAGTAGAAAATTCACCGGCTGCATTGGAGAAATTGCCCATTGCAAAAGAAGATGCTGCTGATGCCTGGTTGCCAAACCCCGCGGCAAAAGAATAGTTACCAATATTATCAATATTCCACTGGGTACTAGCTGCGCCTCCTGTTCTGAAGGCGGCTTTGTCGGCATACCAAAAAGTACGGTTGCCGGAGCCCGATAGGGGTGGAAGTGCCGGAAGGGCAGGCAGTGAAGCCGGTGCAGTAAACAGTACACTATTATTTGCCACATGCAGTAATGCTACAGGTGTGCTGGTACCAATCCCCACATTCTGTGAATACAAGTTTATATTGATAATGGTGAAAAGCAAAAAGAAAATAGTTTTTATTTTTTTATACAAGATCATAAGCGATACAGCTGATTTATAACTTCAGGGTTGTACTAATTCGGATATATCTGCCAGGTCATTATTCCTTCCTGCTGGCGGGCATATACCGTAGCTGCACCATAGATCGATGGGGCGATCAATACTTTATAGGAATAAGTTCCTGGTGCCAGGTCAACAACTATGGGCCCGGACACTCCGTCAGCAATTTCTCCGTTTGGTGTGTAAACAGTAGTGGTGGCAATATCAGTAGTGCCACCAATAATGTTTTGGACTAAAACAATAAATGTACGCCTGTCGCCACAAGCAATACAACTACGATTGGCAATGGATAACTTAAACTGAAATACTACCTGCGATGGTGCAGTTAACGTAAAATTGGCCACCATGCCCGGCACATCTACACGGCCACTGGTGCCGAGGTCTGGTGAATTAGCAGTTGGCTTGGCCACAAATGGTTTACCATCTCCGGGTGTTTTCCATATCGGTGCGCCTGCAGTGCCATTGCTGGTAAGTACCTGACCTGCTTGTCCGGCATCACCGCCAAAGGAAATGGCCCCGGTTTGTGTATTCATCAAAAAACTCCAGCCGGTACCGTTGAAGCCAAAAAATCCCACCTGGTTATCATTCTGCATACCTATAAATGCAGGGATCGCAGTATTGGCCTCATTGTTTAGCCAAATACCGGCAGTAAAACCCGGTTTGCCACGGATACGCATTCGTTCGGCTATATCCAAACCGTAGGCCGGATCGCTTACACCAATGCCTATCTTACCATCGGGCTTGATGTCAATGGCGGTGGTGTAAGTACCCGCCACATCGGTATTGTTGCTTTGGTTTGAAACGAGGATTTGCATACCGCCAACAGAAGGGTTAGCACCGATATAACCACTGTAGCCAGTAGAAATTGTTTTGCGGTTTCCGTTAAAATAACTGTTAAACCCGATGCCAGGAAAAGAGGATTCAATGGCAATGCCGGTGGTATTGCTGCCAAAAACGGCATGAGTGGCGCCTGTTTTTTTATCAACTGTCAAACCGGCAAGGCCGGTGCTGGTAGTGCCGATTGCAAGGGAACCGTTACCGGTGAGGCGCATGTTTTCCGTAAAATTGTTGCTGCGGCCATAACCAAATACAATACTTGAGGTGTTGTGTGGCGTCATTAATTGCATGGTGGAATTTCCAACGCCCAGTCCATAATAATTACTATTGCCGTCCCGGAACAGGGAGATTTTATCGCCACCTGTATTTTCAAAAGAAAGGGGAAACTTAGGATCTCTGTTACGGATGCCAAACGTTCCATTTTTGGCGTTTGCCACCAGGAACCAGCCGTTAAAGTTCAGCTCACTGTAAAAACCAACAGCAGTATCGCTTTCCATACCGAAGAAAACCCGGTTGGTGGCTGAATCAACGCCAATACCACCCAGCCATATCCCTGCTGACGTAAAATCGTTACCGCCACCCCGTATCCTTGCACGGCCACTGAGATCAAGCCGGTAGGAGGGATCGGTATTGCCGATACCAATATTTTGTCCTGCTGCCCCTATCATCCACATACAACAGGCGAATGCCAGTAACCGCTTCATAATTTGTTTTTATAAAGATGCAGCAGGTAATGGGGCTGTACAATATAACCTTTGTTAGAGGCGGGGGCCGACGCTGTATTATTTGCGCAGCATTTTATTGATCGCTTCGGTTTTATTGCTCACATGTAGCTTTTCGTACATGCGGTGGATATGCTGCTTTACCGTGCCGGGAGTGATGGAAAGCTTTTCAGCAATTTCTTTATACAACAATCCTTCAGACAGAAGGATAAGAATTTCTTTTTCTTTATTGGTGAGCTGCCCAATGTCTTCATTTTGTTTTATGGGCTTCTGGTATCGCTGTACCAGTTTTCTGGCAATCAGTGCACTCATCGGCGAGCCGCCGGCATGCAATTCTTTTAAGGCTTCGGCAATCTGCGGCATACTTGATTTCTTCAGCAGGTAGCCGCTGGCGCCGGCCTCCAGCGCAGTAAAGATATTTTCATCATTTTCATAAATGGTAAAGATCATGAACTGTGTGGCCGGGCATTTCGGCTTCACCCGCATAATACACTCAATACCGCTGATGCCCGGCAGGTTGATGTCCATGATCACCACATCCGGCTGCAGGGCAGGAATGGTATCTAATGCTTCTTCGGCCCGGCTGAATGTAAAGACCAGTTCAAAGGATTCATCCCATAGCAGAAGCGCAGCGACAGCATTGCGTATCTCTTCTATATCTTCTACTATGCCAACCCTTATTTTAGACATATCAGCAAATGTAATTTTAAATTCAGCCGGCCGGGTATAACTTTTGTTAGAGCGGAATGGTGAATCGATGCGTGGTGCCGGCCCCTGTTTCTGTAAATATTTCCCCTTTTACCATTTTCATTCTTTTCTGCATATTGCTCAGTCCGTTTCCACTTACCGTTTTTTTCTTGTCATACCCTTTGCCATCATCCCGTATGGTTAGTATAAGTTTATGGCGGTTTGTTTCTATGGTCAGCCACACATTGGTGGCCGCAGCATGTTTGATGATATTGTGCACACTTTCTTTTATACAAAGAAAAATATGCTGTCGCTTTTCACCACGTATGATACCGGATTCAATTACGGGAGGCATGGTAAAATGTGATTGCAGCCCGTGCTGCTGGGTATAGTTGGCCACCCAGGCCTTGGTATAAAAGATAAGATTGTCCAGTGTGTCATTCTTTTCATTCATCGCCCAGATGATATCATTCATTTTATCCACGAGTTCATCTGCCTGTTCTGCTATTTTCAGGTTGTTTTGTTTTTGTTGTTCAAATGGAATAAAGGGTGCTGACTGGCTCAGGTATTTGATGGTGGAAATGCCGGCGCCAAGATCGTCATGCATGTCGGTGGCAATACGGGTCCGTTCCAGCGCCACCGCCTGTTGTTTTTCCAGCTCAATACGCTGGCGTAATAATTTTCTTCGCAGCATTGTTTTAAAAATGAGGTAGCTCACTAAACCGGCCAGCGCCAGTATGCTAATAAGAAAACCGGTCGTTTTCCAAAAAGGTTTTTTGATGATAAAATAGTAGGTGATGGTTTTGCTGACCGGGTCGTCGCCGGGAAATATCGCCGTAACAGTCAGGCTGAATTTTCCCGGAGGCAGGTTGGAGTATTCAAAGTCTGCAGACCGTGAATTTCTCAACACAGTGGTATTTGGGCCTTCTAAACTGAAGAGGAACCGGATATTTTTTTCATCAATAAAACTTGGCGCACTTACGGAAAAACTGAAATTATTTTCATTGTAAGCAAAAACGTTTGTACCGCCGGGAACAACCTCCTTTCCGTTCACGGTCATGCTGTTAAAAAACAAAGAGGGGTTGAATACTGATTGTGTCGTTCTTCCCAGATTAACATGATAAGGAATACCATTCTCAGACAGGGCAATGATGGTGGAATCGTTGCTTTTTACCGCACTGGTGATACCGGTGAATAAACCGATGCGGGAGAATAATTGCTCTACCGATGTATCAGGGGTTTGCAGGTGTACAATATCCAGCCCTGCCACGGTTGACGCCAGTAGTTTTTTATCTCCCAGTTTAATAAGACCGGACAAAAAGTTATTACTAAGCCCCTTTTCCGTGCCGAGTGTACCTATGATTTTGTGGGTATTACCATTTGTTTTTGTAAATACAATACCACTATTACGGGTACCGATGCAGAATGTATCCTTGTTCCATTGAATACCACAACGGGCACTGAAATATTTATCCGTATGTACAAGGCCCCCGTTTATTTTATTGTTATCCAGTGTATACCTGAGTACGGCACCATTCCTGGCAAAACACCAGTAATCATTCTCCTCGCCGGGTATAATGTTGTCAGTAAAATAGGGCAGTTCAATGGTGGTATAGGCGAGGCCGGGATCAATCACGGCAAAGTAATTGCCGCCAATCAGCAGGCGGTTTTGTTTATCGAAGGAAATACGGAAGGAGATTATTTTTGTTCCCGGCGTAAAAGAAGCAAGCTGTATCGTATCGCCGGCAGTACTTTCCAGCCTGCCGGTAGAATACAATGTCCACAACTTCTTATTCCAGCTAAAGACCAGTGATGAGCCGGGTTTTACAGTCAGGGTTTCTGTCGAAAATTTTTCTCCTTTTATAAGGTGGACCGTGTTTCCGTTTTTCATGGCTACGATCCCTTCCGGTGAAATGCTCACCGATTCTGCCTGGGCCGGTATCCCGCTGCCGGGCAGAGAGAACACCTGCACCTTGCTTTGCACAAGTTTGCATACTCCTTTTCCTGTCAGCGTAAACCAATAATTACGCTCAGCATCCTGGAAAAGTCTGCTCGCAGATTCCGGCAGGCCATTGACAGCAGTATAGCAGGTAACTTGTCGTGAGTATGGATCCAGTACACAAACCTTTTTGTTGGTATAAAACAGCCATACTTTCTTTTGAGCATCAATATAGAAATGATAAATGGTTTTATCTGCAGTAGCAAGTGGTGCAAATGATGGCGCTTCAATAGCTATCAGGCCCTGCTGAATGGCCGCATTATTTAATTGCTTCCAGGTGTTATTGACAGATATATAAATAGTATGGTGGTAATGGAGGATATCAAAAGGTTTATCCGCCACTTCTTTGGCAGCCGTCTTTTGCAGCTTCCAGTTATAAAGTGTTAATGTATACTGGCTTTTTTCCGGCAGATAGGAAGCGCCGATCAGCCAGTCACCGGCAGCAACGGCCTTGTCAAACAGCAGGGGTGTTTTTTTATTATTGTCATCGGTAGTATATAAAGCTGAGATGGCTGAGCCATTAAATACTACCACACCGGAGTTGGCGAGGATTATTTTTTCGCCGGATATGGTATTTACAATATGACCCGGCTCTTTCAATGATTTGAAAATGGTGGTGTCCCGTTCCAACTTATTCTTGTTGAGATAATAGATGCCGGAAAGGGCCGATACCAGGAGCCTCCCGTTCTTATCCTCAATAATATCATTCACGACCGAAAGCGGCTGATTTTTGTAGTGCGAATAGTTTTGAAAATGCTGCCCGTCAAAACTGCTGAAACCATCACGGGTAAGAAAATACAGCACACCCCGTTTATCCTGGTAAATAGTTTGTACACTGGCATCAATCAGACCATCAGCAGGTGTGTAAGTGTTGAAGGTTAATGACTGGCCGCGGCTCAGAGAAGAAAATAAAAGGAGGAAAAATATTTTCAGCCATTTCATACCCTTAAAAGTAGAATAAAGATCCGGGTATAAAAAAACACCGGGTGGCCGGTGTTTTATAGTATTGATCCATAAGATTATTATGCAAGAAGCTCTTTCACCACTACTGTCACCTTCATCATGTCTCTCACTGCATCTGCAATGGCTGCTGCATCATACCCGCATTCACGGTGAAGTTCTTTGGGTGTGCCATGCTCTACCAGTCTGTCGGGTATGCCGAGTATTCTTACATCATTCTTGTAGCCGTTCTTGGCCATAAACTCCAGGATGGCGCTGCCGATGCCGCCTTCTACCGTACCGTCTTCAACCGTCACCAGTTTTTCATATTGCCCGCAGGCTTCATGCAGTAAGGCTTCGTCGAGGGGTTTGGCAAAACGCATATCATAATGACCAGGATTCAATCCGTCGTTCTTCAGTTCACGGATAGCAGCGGCGGCAAAATTGCCCGGATGCCCGAAGGAAAGAATAGCAATGTCCTTGCCCTCTTTCAGTTTTCTGCCCGTGCCGATCTTTATTTCCTTCATTTCAGTTTTCCATTCAGGCATTACCCCTTCCCCGCGGGGATAGCGGATAACGAAAGGTACATTGGTGGACTCTAATTGTGCAGTGTACATCAGGTTGCGCAGTTCGGCTTCATTCATCGGGGCACTGATAACCATGTGAGGGATACAGCGGAAATAGGCGATATCATAACAACCATGGTGTGTGGGGCCATCATCGCCCACCAGCCCGGCACGGTCCAGGCAAAAGATAACAGGCAGTTTTTGTATTGCTGCATCATGCACCACCTGGTCGTAGGCCCGCTGCATGAAAGAAGAATAGATGTTGCAGAAAACTTTCATTCCCTGTGTGGCCATACCGGCGCTCAGCGTTACAGCATGTTGCTCCGCAATACCCACATCAAATGCCCGGTGCGGCATTTTGTCCATCATTAACTTAAGTGAGCAGCCGGAGGGCATGGCCGGGGTGATACCAAATATCTTGTCGTTCTTCTCTGCCAGTTCAATAATGGTATGACCAAATACGTCCTGGTATTTTGGTGCTTGTGGAAGATCGAACTTCTTTTTCTGTATCTCACCGGTCACTTTATCAAAGAGTCCGGGGGCATGCCATTTGGTCTGGTCTTTCTCAGCCAGTGCATAGCCTTTTCCTTTAGTGGTAATGATGTGCAGAATCTTAGGCCCCGGAATATTTTTCAGGTCTTTGAGTGTATCCACCAACTTGGCCACATTATGGCCATCGATGGGACCAAAGTAACGGAGCTTTAATGCTTCAAATAAATTGGCGCTGCTGCTTACCATGCCCTTCAGTCCATCGGTGAGTTTGTGGGCCATGGCCCGGCTGAAGTTTTTACCTACCGGCAATTTGCCCAGCAGTTTCCATACATCATCCTTTACTTTATTATAGGTAGGGGAGGTAGTGATGTCTGTTAGGTATTCTTTGAGGGCTCCCACATTCGGGTCAATGCCGATGCCGTTATCATTCAATATGATCAGCATATCCGTATCGGCCACACCGGCATGATTCATTGCTTCGAAGGCCAGGCCTGCCGTCATAGAGCCATCTCCGATCACAGCCACAACCTTTCTGTCTTTCTCACCCTTGTATTTAGCTGCCATGGCCATACCCAGTGCCGCAGAAATGGAGGTGGAAGAATGCCCTACGCCAAATGTATCGTATTCACTTTCACTGCGTTTGGGAAAGCCGCTAAGGCCTTTATATTTTCTGTTGGAGGGGAAATTATCTCTTCTGCCGGTCAGTATCTTGTGCCCATAAGCCTGGTGGCCCACATCCCATACCAGTTGATCGTAGGGGGTATTATATACATAGTGAAGGGCCGTTGTCAGTTCTACCACACCCAAGCTGGCGCCAAAGTGACCACCGTGCACACTTACCACGTCAATAATGTACTGCCGCAGTTCATCACATACCTGGTGCAGTTTTTCACGGGGTAGTTTCTTCAGGTCTTCCGGGGAGTCAATCGTTTTTAATAGTGGCCCTGGTGTTATTTCCATGTATATTTTTTTGACGGTGTAAAACTACAATTTTCCACTCAGCCTTTTTTGCTAAAGATTGTGTAACAATCCAGCCGGAAGAAGGTTCTGTAGCACAAGGAGTAAGGTCTGGTCAGCAATTGACCCCTGTCCCATTTGTAAGTCAATTGCACCTTTGATATATTTACGGGGAAAGCAGCAGAAAGGAATGATTAGATTTGCCCATATGTGGTCAGGAAATACACGATATTGGCTATTACAATTGGCAGGCTGGGGCTTTGTAGGCCTCGTCATGATATTTTTTGCGCATGCCTATAAGGTCGAGATCTCGAATAAGATACTGCTGAGCCGTATTGCGATTGTGTTTACTGCGGGCATCTTTGTTACCCATATACTCCGGCTTATCATTAAGTGGCAGGGCTGGATGATGGAATCCATAGAAAAAGTGATCCCCAAACTGGTGGTGGCAATGGTCATAGCCTCTATGCTTTTTAGTTTGATCGTTTTGGGAGGTATTGATTTTTTTAAATTGGGGAACGAATCTGCCAAAAAACTTTCTTTCCTGGCCAAACTGGCGGGTTCCACCATGGACAATGGTTTGTTTATTCTGCCATGGGTACTGATCTATTATTTCTATCATTTTTTTCAAAAAAGCCGCCGCCAGCAAATGGATACCCTCCGGCTGGAAACGCTCATCAAGGAACTGGAGTTAAAAACGATCAAGGCGCACATCAACCCTCATTTTATTTTTAATTCACTCAACAGCATCAGGGCCCTGGTGGATGAAAACCCGCAACGGGCCCGGAAGGCAGTAACAGAGCTGAGTAATATTTTGCGCAGCAGCCTGCAATCAGAAAAAATGGAAACAGTGCCGCTGGAAAAGGAATTAAGCATTGTGAAGGATTACCTGGCACTCGAAAATATGCGGTTTGAAGACCGTCTGAAAGTGGAGTATGAAATTGATGAGGATACCCTTGATCAGCCGGTACCGCTGATGATGCTGCAAACGCTGGTGGAGAATGCCATTAAGCATGGAATCAGCAAGCAGATAAATGGCGGTGTGGTGAAAGTGATTTCAGACTTTAAGGATAATTATCACGAACTGATCGTACAGAACACTGGCTATTTAAACGGATACAAAAAAGGAGATGAAGGATTTGGATTGTCGAGTACCAATAACCGGCTTGATTTGTTGTATGGTGATAAGGCTAAATTTGAAATGAAACAGGTAACACCATCGCTGGTGGAAGCTAAAGTGATAATACCGGTAAATACTATTTAGTGTTTCCGACGGTAATATCTGAAATATGTTTACCGCCAGTTCTTCCTGTTTCGTCCGGCTGTTATGCCAGAACGGCAATGTTAAATTTTGCAATACAATTTATAAATTAGAAATATGAAAGCCATTATTATTGATGACGAACGTCTTGCCAGAACAGAATTGAAGAAGCTGCTCCAGGATTTTCCTGAAGTAGAGATTGTAGATGAAGCTGCCAATGCAGAAGAAGGCATTTCAAAAATTGAAAGCCTTCAGCCAGACCTTATTTTCCTCGACATTCAGATGCCCGGTAAAACTGGTTTTGATATGCTGGCGCAACTGGAAAGGACGCCCCAGGTGATCTTCACTACAGCCTATGATGAGTTTGCCCTGAAAGCCTTTGAGGTGAATGCCCTGGATTACCTGCTGAAGCCGGTAGAGCCTAAGCGCCTGGCAGATGCGATACAAAAACTGCAACTCACCGAACATAAAGAAATAAAACCTGAAGGCGAGAACTTCAATAACAGCATCCTTACAGAAAGTGACCAGGTATTTGTAAAAGACGGAGAACGCTGCTGGTTTGTAAAATTGAGTGATATCCGTCTATTTGAAAGTGTGGGTAATTATGCCAAGGTGTTTTTTGGTGGTAATAAGCCGCTGATCTTAAAATCGCTGAATGCACTGGAAGAAAGATTGGATGAGAAAACATTTTTCCGGGCCAATCGTAAACATATTGTTAATCTGCGCATGATAGATAAGATCGAGCCGTATTTCAATGGTGGTTTATTGCTGGAACTGAAAGGTGGCGAGAAAATTGAAGTTAGCAGGAGGCAAACGGTAAAGTTTAAGGAAATGATGAGCCTGTAAGCAGATAATAGCGAACAGATGAAAGATAATAGTGTATTTAGTTCGAAGAGTTTATAAAGAAAAGGAATGAAGCAAATAATGAAGTTTTTAATGACGGGGTTGCTGGTTACAGCAACCTCTTTTTTGTGGGCCCAGAAGATCGATGGGGTAATAAATGTAAGTGAAGTAACGAGGATCGAAACGGCGCTGGCTGCTGATGATATGAGGGGCCGTAGAACATTTACGCCGGATATTGATAAAGCAGCTGATTTTATTGCGGCCGAGTTTAAGAAAGCTGGTCTGCAGCCTATGAAGAACAGCGGCAGCTTCCGCCAGGAATTTGCGATGGTTCGCACCAAATTCATCAGCGCTGTTGCTCAGTTTGATGGCAACAATATTGAGCAGAAGAACATAATCGCTGTTACCTGTCAGCCTCAATTGACAATCGATAACAACTCCGGCTATGAAAAGGCATTTATAAAAGCAGGCGCTAATCTTCAAACAGAAGCCCGCAAACTGATCCGCAATAATAAGAATCTGCTGGTGCTGGTTGACAAGAGCTTTGCTAACAACTTCGGTAACCTGGCCCGACTTAAATCATCGATGTTTAAAACCAATACGAATGTAGTATTTGTACTGGCCGATACAGATCCTGCCGCCTGGTCAATAGAAGCGGTGCATGAGGTAACAGAGCAAAAAATGGCTAATGTGGTAGGTATGATACCCGGTAAAAGTAAAAAAGATGAATATGTGGTATTTTCCGGTCATTATGATCATCTAGGAGTGGGTAAACCTGTAAACGGTGATTCTATTTATAATGGCGCCAATGACGATGCAGCAGGAACAACAGCCGTTATCATGCTGGCCAAATATTTTGCGGCAGCCAAGAATAATGAAAGAACGGTGGTCTTTGCCGCATTTACGGCAGAAGAGATCGGTGGTTTTGGCTCACAGTATTTTTCCCGCCAATTGGATCCCGAAAAAGTGATGGCCATGTTTAATATCGAAATGATCGGTACGGAAAGCAAGTGGGGAAAGAACTCGGCGTACATAACCGGGTATGAAAAAACAGATATGGGTGAGCTATTAGCCAAAGACCTCCAGGGAACTGAATTTACTTTCTATCCGGACCCCTATCCTGCCCAGCAGTTATTCTACCGTTCTGATAATGCCACACTGGCAAGGCTTGGGGTGCCAGCACATACCATCTCTACGTCTAAAATGGATATAGAGCCACACTATCACAAGCTTACTGACCATGTGGAAACACTTGACCTGGGTAACATGACGATGGTGATCAAAGCCATTGCACTGAGTTCAAAAAGCATTGTGGCCGGAAGGGCTACGCCATCGAGGGTGAAGGTGGAGGAGTTGAGATAAGAGAACGGAAGCCAGTAGTCAGATTGGCCGATTATATGGTTAAAGAACTAAAACAGGAATAATAGGTCAAAATTCTTACTTCAGACTCCCTGCTTCCTGCTTTACACTATGCACCGCATCACTCATCTCTTTGATCAGAGAGGCGTCTTTTTCTATAGCATTACCTACCACTATTACGTCAGCACCGGCCTTGCAGTTCAGGTAGGCTTTTTCCGGCTGAATGATGCCACCACCAACAATCAGGGGAACTTCAATATGATCGGCCACCGCTTTGATCATGCTTTCTGTAATGGGGCGTTTAGCGCCACTGCCCGCATCCATATAGATCAATCGCATGCCCAGCATTTCACCAGCCATGGCGGTACACATAGCAATCTCGTTTTTATCAGCCGGTACAGGCGCTGCGTTGCTGATATAAGAAACGGTGGTTGGTGCACCACCGTCAACAACGATGTAGCCCGTAGGCATGATCTCCAGCCCGCTTTGCTTAACAAACGGTGCCGATACTACATGCTGCCCTATCAGCAGCTCAGGGTTGCGGCCGGATATTAATGAGAGGTACAACAGTGCATCCGCATATTTGCTTACCTGCGAAGGACTGCCGGGAAAAAGAATAACGGGAATAT
>CALSAT010000070.1:0-12327 GCA_943372905.1 Bacteroides fragilis
GAAACAAGATATTTACCAGTGAGTTTTCCTGGAACTCCTGCACGTCACTGCAAAGGTCAATGGGCTCATCAAGGCCTGCTACTATTTTAATAGCGCCCCACATGGCGCCGCAACAATCGGATGCTTTGTTTTGTCCAATACGTTTAACAAATCCAGGCACCCCATTTACCGGGTCATCAAACAACGAGATGCCGATATGGGGTGCAAAAAAAATAAGCACTGTGTTGGCTCCTGTTTTATGATGCGTAAATGCGCTTACACCGGTAACTCCCGTAAAGGGGTAACCACCCAGCCCGCCCAAATTAAACGGGCCAAGCAATTCACGCCCCACATTAGGAAATTGTATGGCATTAATATCATCACTGCAGATGCTATTACCCGCTACCAGTACATCGGGGTTGATATGTAGCTCCTCCCGTATAAATCTTGTGACCCTGCTGATAACCACCCCGTGTGGAAGGGCGTTGGGATAGTAGTTTCTAATGATTCTGTCATAATTATTCATAAGAAAAGTATTGGTAAGAAAGAGCAATATACTCTACTGTTCCGCCTCCCCAATACCAAAAACAGGGTATTCTATGCCTGCCGCCTCTTCGTTAGACTGTTCTTATCTTGTCTTTTGCGGTTCTGATCTTAAACTATTACACTGCTCTCATCAACAAAATTCATTTTACCTTTACTTTTTACCAGTGCTCAACCATTAACCCGCCTGCAATGAAAAAGATCCTTTTTTTACTGGTCATTTGTTTACCGGCAGCATCAATAGATGCACAACTTAACCTAAACCTTGGCCTCAAAGCCGGTCTCAACTTTGCCAATATTACATCCACGGCTGGATTCAGCAACAGTAGCCGTACCGGTCATATGGTAGGGGGATATATTGCTCCCAAAGCAAAAAAAATATTCGGCTTCCGTTCGGAGATCATTCTTTCCCGCCAGGGCTATGATTATAAAACTAATACCAACACGGGCAATGTAAACCTTGATTACCTCCTGCTGCCGCAATTACTTACCATTAACCTGGGCAAAAGGATCCAATTCCATGCAGGCGGACAGATCGCCTTCCTGTTGAATGCCAATGTAGACAGTACCGGTGGTAACACCAATAACGGACTGCTGGATTATTTCAACCGTTTTGATTATGCGGCAGCGGGTGGCATCGAGATATTTCCCATGAGTGGATTCTTTGTCGGCGGACGGATCAATATCAGTTTCAATAGCATCAACGAGGAGCCACCAATCGGCGGCAACTGGCCCTCTTATATTCCCCGTCTTACTGCAAAGAATAATGTGGTGCAATTATATGCCGGCTGGCGCTTCTGATTTTTAGAAAGCTTTAACGGTTTAAGGCAAATCGATGGTGTGGATTTACGTTCAGTTGGTATCTCAGCATTTATTCTAACCAACTGTTATATGAAACTTCTCCGACTTTTTGCGCTGGCCTGTATTACTATAATAGCCCTCTCCTTCTTCACGCATTCATCTTCCCGGGAAAAAACAAAGGATCTGCACATCTTAACAAAAGAAAGAAAACATGCAGCTCCGGGTAATACCACTGAAAAGCTGTCTAAAAAAGCTGCCCAGGCAAAGACCTTTACCCAGCAAAAAGGATACAATGACAATATTTGCTTCCTTATTGATATGACACTGCCTTCCGGGCAAAACCGGTTCTTTATTTACGACCTGAAAAAGGATACGGTTCAGTCCGCTGGCCTGGTAGCGCATGGTAATTGTTTTCAATACTGGCTGGAAGGGAGAAAATACAGTAATGTAGTAGGCAGCGGCTGTACTTCTCTGGGCAAATACAAGATCGGTAATTCCTATATTGGCAAATGGGGGTACTCCTATAAACTGCACGGGCTTGACAGTACCAATAACAATGCTTTTGAACGCACCGTGGTATTACATGGCCACAGTTGCGTATCGGATACAGAGATCAGTGATGAGATCTGTCAGAGCAATGGCTGCCCCACCGTTTCACCGAATTTCCTTTTAGGATTAAAGACGATCATCAACGATTCGAAAAAACCGGTGCTGCTATGGATATATGAATAGCCGTTATCATTGCATCGTATATAAGTTTGAATCATAAAAAAGCCGCTGCCATTTCCAGGCAGCGGCTTCTATATTTCCAATTGACTTTTATCTATGCAGGTGTTGCCTTAAATGATTTCACCAGGCTGGCCTCCATGGTTATTTCGGTATTCAGCAGTTTGCTTACCGGGCAATTAGCTTTGGCATCTGCCGCATACTCTGCAAAGGCCCCGGCCTTGCATTTAGGCACTTTAGCTTTTACTTCCAGGTGGCTGCCGGTAATAGCGCCGCCTTCAAGTGTAATCGTGCATTTTGTTTCAATACGGCTGGGTGTAAAGCCTGCGGCGCCAAGCACAAAACTCAGTTTCATCGAAAAACAGCCGGCATGGGCTGCGGCGATCAATTCTTCCGGATTGGTGTATGAGCCATCTTCAAAGCGGCTTCTGAAATCGTAGTTCTTATTTTTAATGACTCCCGATTGGGTAACCAACTTACCGCTACCTTCTTTTCCGGAGCCTTTCCAGTTGGCAGTTGCTGATCTTTTCATGTTTAATTGTTTTTGTTAGTTATAAAGGTTGGTTTACTATTCTTCACCGGATGCTTCAGAAAACTCAGCCAGCCGGTTTTCCGGCTCATTGTACTCGATGATAAAATTATTCTTCCCTTCACCTACCACGATCTTCAGGAATTTCTGCTGCACCAGTTCTAATACAGACAGAAAAAGAAATATTGCATGTACCCGGTTCTCGCAATGGTCGAATATCCTTTCAAAGGACATATTACGTTGTTCCCTTGCCTGGGTAAGCATATAGTCACGGCTGGCCTCCATGGTGTAGTTATATTGCACCACGGTATGAACGGGTTGGTTCACCCGGTCGCTGTATTTCTGCATGGCCCTTTCAAAGGCCTTCATCAGTTTAAATAAGGTGATATTCTGGATCTCAGTCCCCTCGCCGGTCTCCTCCCCTATCAGTGACAATTCCTTCTGTATATTTCCCCGTTTCACCATCAGCATCCGCAGGGCCTCCATTTCGGCCATTTGTGCTGAAGCTTCTTTAAAACGCTTGTACTCCAGTATCTTGCTCACCAGTTCTTCCCTTGGGTCTATCTCATTGCCCTGTGCATCCAGTTCCTTACGGGGCAACAGCATTTTAGCTTTTATCCGCATCAGGGTGGAAATGAAAAGGATAAACTCGCTGCTCAGTTCTATGTTCAGTTCTTCGCTTTGATGAATATAATCCAGGAAATCATTGATAATACGGGTGATGGGAATATTGTAAATATCCAGTTCATCCCTTTCGATAAAGAAAAGGAGGAGGTCAAATGGGCCTTCAAATTGCGGTAGTTTGATCTGGTACGAGGTGTTCTGCACGTTATTCAGGTTGTTTGATAAAAAATAAAGTCCTGCGATGGTTGGTACGCCGAACCACAGGACTCTACAAAAGTAAGGGAATCGGTCTTTGAGGCCGGGGCCAGTTTTCCACGATTATTTCTTCAGCGCATCCCTGATCTCACGCAGCAATTGTATGTCTTCCGGTGTGGCAGCAGGAGCAGCGGGAGCTTCAGCTTCTTTCTTCTTCGCAGCATTCATGGCTTTGATGATAATGAAGAGTACAAATGCAATGAGAATGAAATTGATGACTGCCTGAAGGAATTTGCCAATGGGAAATACAGTATCCCCAATATTAAACGCAATTCCACCAACGCCGTCTTTCCCAAGAACCATACTGACAAGCGGCATTATGATTGAGTCTGTAAGGGCTGTAACAACTGCCCCAAATGCACCGCCGATAACTACTGCTACGGCCAGGTCAACAATGCTGCCTTTCATGGCAAATTCCTTGAATTCTTTCATCATGCTCATAATAATTGATTTTAGTGTGGTTAAAAAACAGCAGTAGTGTAATAGGGCATAAATATAAGGCGAAAAGGAAATATGTGATTATTTTTTCATTCCCGGAAACTGCATATCCAGCCCCTTCAGTAAGTCACGCAGCTGGCTGCCGATTATATACTCCTTGTACCAGTTCTGGTCGGCAGGTACAATGGTCCACTCCGGTTTATTGCAGTTATTGAAGCAGTCCTCATACATTTCCATGTACACATCCCAGAGCTTGGCTTCCTCAAAATCCTTTTCATTGTATTTCCACATTTTGGCCGGGTCTTTCATTCGTTCACTCAGGCGTTCATGCTGCTCTTCCGGCGAAATGTGCAGGTAGAATTTCAAAATATGGGTATGGTTATGCTCCTGTATCAATTGCTCAAAAGCATTGATCGCATTCATCCGCTTCTTCGCCGTTTCATCATCACACCACTTGTGTACCCTTGTCACCAGTATATCTTCATAGTGCGAACGGTTGAATACCTGTATCATTCCTTTAGCCGGTGCATGATGATGTATGCGCCATAAGAAATCATGCGACAGTTCTTCTGCTGTTGGCGCTTTGTACGACTTCACGGTTACTCCCTGCGGGTTCATATTGCCCAGTACATTCCTTATCACCCCATCCTTACCACTCCCGTCCATTCCCTGTATCACTACGAGTACAGAATGTTTGCCTTCGGCAAAAAGCAGGTTTTGCAGCTCATCCAGTTCTTCCAGTATGGCTTCTGTTTCTATTTTTATGGCTGCCTTATCCAGGTCTTTGGGGGCCCTGGTCGAGATGTCACTTAGTTTGATAGTACCCATCATTAATATATTTTATTGCAATTTATGAATTCTGCTTTCCATACTGGCTTGTATGCGAGATACGGAATTTATAGCAAATTACGGCTGCTTTTCATTTCCTTTCCACACCTTTGCCCCCTCGTTATCATGAGTAATAATTTTCTCCGCTGGTCAATTTTTATTGTGCTGTGTATCATTTGGGGCAGTTCTTTCAAACTGATGCGGGACAGTGCGGTGGGGCTCAATGCCCTGCAGATCGCAGCATTACGGATCTTTTCTGCCGGGCTGGTATTTTTTCCTTTTGCTTTGTTTCATTTCAGGTTCATTCCCCGCCAAAAGCTGGGAACCGTTATTCTTAGTGCTGTATTCGGCAACCTGCTGCCTGCTTTTTGTTTTGCCATTGCCATGACCAAAATTGACGGTTCCCTTGGCGGTATTCTTAATTCCCTGACTCCTATTTCTGTGGTGATCATCGGTATCGTGTTCTTTAAAGACAAAATAAGATCGCAGAAGATACTGGGCGTTTTTATCGGCTTTCTCGGGCTGGTACTGCTTACCGTTGGCCCTGCTTTACTGGGACAAAAGACCATCAGTTTTGATAACCTGGGATATATGTCGCTGATCCTGGTGGCCACCCTGCTGTACGGCATCAATGTAAATATGGTAGGGCATTACCTCAAGGGACTGAACCCGGTGAAAGTGGCCACCGTATCGTTGGCCTTTATGACAATTCCCACAGCCCTTGTGTTGTGGCAGCAAGATTTTCTGCAGCTTGATTTTTCGAACAGGCTTGTAGCCAATGCCATACTTTCCTCTGCAGGCCTCGGTGTGCTAGGCAGTGCTGTCGCCACCGCTTTATTTTATGTGCTGGTACAAAGGGCCGGCGGCCTGTTTGCCTCCCTCGTTACTTATGGTATTCCTTTTGTTGCCTTGGCATGGGGGCTGTATGATAACGAAACGATCACCTGGATCCAACTCATCAGCATGGGCATCATCCTGCTGGGGGTGTACATGGCCAACAGGCCCGATAAAAAAGAAAGCAACACCGGTTGATGTTGCTTTTCTACACTGTTAGCTGTATTTCCCTATACCGTCATGATCTCCTTTTCTTTTAATGTCAGGTGCTTCTCCACTGCTGAGGTAAACTTATCTGTGACCGCCTGCACTTCATCTTCAGCATCTTTGGCTGCGTCCTCGCTCAGCCCGTTCTTCTGCAGTTTCTTAATTCCCTCAATCGCATCCCGGCGGATATTGCGGATGGCTACTTTACTATGTTCTCCTTCTCCATGGCATTTTTTTACCAGTTCTTTCCGGCGTTCCTCTGTCAGGGGCGGAAGGAACAACCGTATCAGCGCCCCGTCATTTTGTGGATTAATACCAATATTGGCGGCGATTATGGCCCGCTCTATCGGTTGCAGCATATTCTTTTCCCAGGGCTGTATACTAAGGGTGCGGGCATCCATTACACTGATATTGGCTACCTGGTTGATGGGCATCGGTGCACCATAATAATCCACCACAATTCCATCCAGTATTTGCGGGGTGGCTTTACCGGCCCTGATCTTGGTGAGCTCTGTTTCCAGGTGACTGATGGCTTTTTGCATATGGTCTTCTGCCACGGCAATAATAGAGGAGGTATCTTCTGTCATACGTTTATTTTTTTCTGTGGTTTTAGCTGTTTGTGTATCGCAATTAAATATGCATCCGGAACAACCGTAAAGGGATGCAAATCTACTGAAAGAGCTTTATCAAAAAAAAGGTCCCGGTCATTTTTGAAAGATGACCGGGACCTTTGTATAGATGCGTTTCTTTAATTTTTCTTTTCTGCTGCCTGTACTTCTTTAGCCAGTGTTACTATTTTGGTAGAAGTTTTAAGCTGCGTGGCGCCGCTTTCTGTTTTGGCAATAACCATGGTACGCCGGGGCCTTTTATAATAATACAGAATACCCAATCCTGAAAAGGCCAGGCTCAGCATGAGCAACAGCAGGTTAGTGGTTCCGAGCGACCGGCCAAACCAGGCCAGCATGATAAAGGCTACATTGATACCCACACAGGTAAAAGTAACAGCAGCATGGCTAAGCCCCCGGTCGAGCAACAAGTGATGCACATGGTTCCTGTCGGGAGTAAACGGGGAATTACCATTCAGTATCCGGATAGCAAACACCCGCAGCGTATCCAAAAGAGGCACAATAAGTATGGCAAACCCAATGGCTACTGATGAACCGAGCGGCACGGATACAAAAGGGGTATGAGATACATTGATAAACTTAATGACCAGGATCGAATTGATCAGACCAATCATCAGCGAACCGGAATCACCCATGAATATCTTGGCCGGGTGATGATTGAATATCAAAAACGCCACCAGGCTGCCCGCCATGGCGAAAGCCAGCAAGGCGTAAGCCTGGTATTCTACCGCAAAAAAGTAGGTGCCGAATACCAGCATGGTCAGAATGCCGAGACTGGCCGCCAATCCATCCACCCCGTCAATAAGATTGAAAGAATTGATGATCACAATGATGGTAAGATAAGAGAGTGCCAGGCCAAAACCTTCCGGCAGCTGGTCAAAGCCAAACAGGCCATACATACTGTCTAAGCGGATACCGCCAAGGTGTATCAAAATTGAGGCTGCAATGATTTGCCCTACAAATTTCTTACTGGCCGAAAGGATCATCAGGTCATCCTTTAAACCCAGGAAGAAAATAACCACGGACGCAGCAAAAAAGTATTGAAACTCAGGGTTCATGTAGCCCTGCACAGATAAAAGAGAAGCTAAAATAAACCCACCGAAAATACCCACACCGCCAAGAGAAGCCACCAGCCTGGTATGCACTTTCCGTTCATCGGGGATGTCATACAATTTCTTCTGTTCAGCCACCTGTAAAACTACCGGGATCGCCAGGAACGTGATGATAAAAGAAACGGAGGCGGTCAATAAAACGTCAAGCATCTAAGCAGCTTTTAAATTTTGCACGAAATTAGGTTTAATACCCTGATTTTCCGACAGTATTCTCATTTTTAATGCGCTATAAGCATTAATTAATTATGAATACACAGGATAATCGGAATTAGAGGTGGAAAATGTATCAGGTGGATTTTGTATCAAAAAAGTATGCACATTTGCAGCGCAACCCGGATTTGAAGCAGCAAGATACTAAAAGTTTAAAAAAACTCTAATTTTTATGGCAGAACTTAAGGCGATCGCATCACAGGTAAGAAGGGACATTGTAAGAATGGTACATGGGGTCAGCAGCGGCCACCCGGGCGGCTCCCTGGGATGTGCTGATTTTCTTACTGCGTTGTATTTCAAGGTGATGAAACATGATCCCGCCTTTCATATGGATGCCCCCGGCGAGGATGTTTTCATATTATCCAATGGCCATATCTCCCCTGTTTTTTATTCCGTTCTGGCCCGTTCAGGCTATTTTGATATTAAAGAACTCGCCACTTTTCGCAAATTGAATACCCGGCTCCAGGGCCACCCCGCCACCCATGAGCATTTACCCGGCGTTCGTATTGCTTCCGGCTCCCTTGGGCAGGGCATGAGTGTGGCCATAGGCGCCGCACTTACCAAAAGAATGAATGGTGAACCAAACCTTGTCTTCTCCCTGCATGGCGACGGTGAACTGGATGAAGGACAGATATGGGAAGCCGTAATGTTCGCAGCGCATCATAAAGTTGACAATCTTATCTCCACGATCGACTGGAACGGCCAGCAAATAGACGGCCCCACAGAAAAAGTGATGAGCCTGGGAAATATCACCGAAAAATTCAACGTTTTTGGCTGGACCACCCTGGAAATGAATGGTAATGATATGGACGATGTGGTGGCAACCCTGGAAAAAGCAAAATCACTTACCGGACAGGGTAAGCCGATCGCCATCATGATGCGGACAGCAATGGGCAAAGGGGTTGACTTTATGGAAGGCACCCATGAATGGCATGGCATTGCCCCGAATGACGAGCAACTGGCTAAGGCATTGGCACAATTACCAGAAACACTGGGTGATTATTGACCCACTGTAAACCCTAACCCCTGTCGCTAAAGGGAACTACTCACTCCGCAGCGAAAACTCCTGGCTGGCAGCCCTGCGGGAAGGCAACCAGGAAGCGATCAGTGAAATGACCAGCACCGTTGACCCTACCAGCAGGAAATCCATCAGCCGGAGCTTTACCGGGTAATAAGAAATAAGAAATGAACCTCCCTGCAATGGAATGAGGTGATAATGTATTTGCAATTGCACAATAATAAATGCGAGCAGCATACCAATACCACCACCGATAGTGGCCAGTAATAAACCTTCGCCCAGGAATATGCGCTGAATAAAATTCCGGTTGGCCCCCAGGGCATGCAGCACACTGATATCTTTTCTTTTTTCCAGTACCAGCATCGTCAGTGCACCGATCATATTAAAAGCCGCCACCACCAGTATAAGACAAAGCACCCCGTAAATGAACCACCGCTCTATGTTCATTACTGAATACAGGCTCCTGTTCTGCTCGTACTTATCCTGTACGAGGTACTCTTTTCCAAAGAACTCCCTGATCTTTTTCTTTACATCGCCGGAGGCAGAAGGGTCATTCAGTACCACCTCCACCCCTGAGTACACATTGCTGTCCAGTTTCAACGACTGCCGTACAAAATCAATATTGGTGATGCCGTACTTATTATCAAAATCCTGTTGGATCATAAAGGCTGCCGAGGTGCGGATGGTATCACTACTGATATCTTCCAGCAGGTTCACCTGGCTGGAATTGGTTTTGCGGGGCAAATAAATATTCAGCGGCAGCACATTCTGATCGGCATAAATACCCAGGGCAGCTTCCACACCCACCCCAACGATCAGTTTGGGGGCTTCTTTATTGCCCAGGTCAAATTTTTCCGGCCCCCCATTCACTAAATTAGCCGCTACCCCGGAAGTATAGCGATAGTTCCCGTCCACCCCTTTCAGGTAAATGACAGACTGGTAATCGCCATTCTGTACCAGTGCCTTTTCTTCCAGTACCAGGGAAAAATTTTTGATATTGGTGAGCCCTTTCAGTTTGGCTAATTGTTCGGGAGTAATGGTCACTGTTTTACCAGTGGCTGGAGAAATTTTAAGATCGGTATAAAAAGACGAGTACAGCGATTTTACCAGGCCTTCAAAACCATTGAAAACACTTAGCAGCAATATCAGCGCTGCGGTACCAAAGATCATGGCTACAATGCTGATCCAGGCAATGATGTTGATTGCGTTCGTGGATTTCTTGGCTTTAAAATAGCGCCAGGCGAAGAGAAAGTTTATAAGTTTAATAGTTTACTGGTTTATTAGTTAAGGTATCCTGATTGAACCCTCTTATACTTTTTTGAGCTATTCACTCCTGTCTTTCTTTCCTTCTTCTATTTTTTTGAACAGCTCTTCCATTTTAAATACCTGGTCCAGTGTATCGTCCTGGAAAAACTTCAGCACCGGTATGCTGCGCAGCTGGTGCCGCACTTTGGCCGCCAGTTCCTTTTTAATTTCATGATGGCGGTCTTCAATTTTCTTCAGGGCCGCCGGCACATCCTTTACCTGGAAAAAGCTCAGGTAAAAACGGGCTTCCAGCAGGTCAGGGGTCACTTTTACGGATGAAATGGACACCATACCACCATCGATCATACTTAATCCCAGGTGCTGAAAGATCCGGTTCATTTCCTCGTTCAGCAATCCGGCTATCTGTTTCTGTCTTTTACCTTCTTCCATGTTTATGTCATTTTTGCGGCCTGCTCTTATGAAAGCCACGGCGGACGGCGTAAAATTAGTTACTTTGCGGCTTTGCAGCAGAAGCATTTTCAATGAAACAATACGCCAGGATCTTTCAATACTTAAAAGCCTACAAAGGAAAAATTGTCCTTTACTTTCTGTTCACCCTTCTGGGCATCGTTTTCTCCATCGTTTCAGTAGGTATGCTGATGCCTTTTTTGCAGTTGATCTTCACCGGCGATCAGCCAACCGTTACCTCAGGCAGCAAGAATGCCGTCATTCAATGGATCAATACTTCTATTTCGGATCTGAGAAACAGGGAGGGAAACATAACAGCACTGGGATTGATCTGCCTGCTGATGATCACCTCCATTATTCTCAAGAACCTGTTTGTCTATCTCTCTTATTATGTATTGAACCCGTTAAAGAATAAGATCGTAAACCAACTGCGGGAAGATCTCTATGATAAGATACTGCGGCTGCCTATCGGTTTTTTTAATGAAAAAAGAAAAGGCGACCTGATGAGCCGCATGTCGAACGATGTAGGAGAAGTGGAAGGCTCCGTCGTAGGCACCCTCGAAGGCTGGATCAGAGACCCGATGACCATCATTGTTACACTCACCGTCCTGTTTACCATCAGTATGCAGCTCACCCTGTTTATCCTGATCATCATTCCTTTATTGGGGCTGGTAATAGGCCGTATCACCAAATCACTCAAAAGACATTCTGAAGAAGTGGCCCATAAAAATGGGGAAACATTTTCCATCATAGATGAAACACTGGGTGGCCTCCGGGTGATCAAAGCATTTAATATAGAGAAACTGCTGCGCAATAAATTCTTTAAGACCAATGAAGAATTGCTGGCCGCTAAAAACAATATCGCTTACAAAAGAGACCTGGCCTCCCCGCTGTCTGAAGTACTGGGGGTATTGCTTTTTACCGTCGTACTATATTATGGAGGCAGCCTGGTATTGAAGAACCAGTTGCTGGAAGCTTCTGCCTTTCTCGGCTTTCTGGCTATCTTCTATAATATCATCAACCCGGCCAAAGCACTATCCACTTCCTTCAGCAATATGCGAAAGGGCGCAGCCGCCATCAACCGGATAGAAGAGATACTGAATACACCCATTACCGTGGATGATAATCCCAATGGCAAACAACTGCCGGCCTTTACTGACAGGATAGAATTCCGAAATGTAAGTTTTGCCTACGAGGATGCAGTGATATTAGATAATATCAACCTGACGGTAAAAAAAGGACAGACCATTGCCCTGGTTGGTTCCAGCGGTGCTGGCAAATCCACCCTGGCCGACCTCGTACCCCGTTTTCATGATGTGACCGGCGGTGAAGTGCTGATAGATGGGGTAAACATCAAAGACTATTCCCTGCATTCTGTCCGCAGCCTGATGAGCATCGTCACCCAGGAGCCCATCCTGTTCAATGATACTATTGCCAATAATATTGCACTCGGCCAGCAGGGCGCCACGGAAGAACAGATAACCGAAGCCGCCCAAATCGCCAATGCGCATAATTTTATTATCAAAAAAGAAGGCGGCTATGATAGCAATATCGGCGACCGCGGCACCAAACTCAGCGGCGGGGAAAGACAACGGCTGACCATTGCCAGGGCGGTATTAAAAAACCCGCCGATACTTATTCTGGATGAAGCCACTTCTTCTCTCGATACGGAAAGCGAACGCCTGGTGCAGGATGCCATCAATAATATGATGCAGAACCGTACCAGTATCGTCATTGCTCACCGCCTCAGCACCATCCGTCATGCCGATGAGATCATTGTATTACAAAAGGGCAAGATCGTGGAAAGAGGTAATCATGACGAACTGCTGGCGCAAAATGGGTTTTACCGAAAGCTGGTGGAGATGCAGGAAGTGCGGTAGCGGG
>CALSAT010000071.1:0-12225 GCA_943372905.1 Bacteroides fragilis
CAGGAATATTTTGGAATGCAGAAACCCAAACTGAATGCACCTGGTAAAAGGGTAAACCAAGAATTGCATAACATGATCTGTCTATAAAAATCATACACTCTTTGCCTTCATTTCCATTGTCTGTATATTTATGGGGCGACTGAGTTGCTTTTCAAATTGATATTATGTGCACCATATCAGACCTCTCATTTCTTAAATAAAACTTCATGTATTTCCTGATACAATCGAACATCAAGGGTGATACAGACCACGAAAAAATCATCCCTGTTCTTGAAGAACTTAATATAGGTTACGAAACCATTGAGTTAACGAATCTGACAGAGAAAATTGAAGTAAAGGCTGATAGAAAGGATGTATTTGTTTTTGGCTCTGTAAAACTTGCAAGGCTTGCCAAAGCAAATACAAACTGGTACCCTGGTTCTTCCGCCCCCGTTGGTCTTCCAAAAGAAAGCACCACGACGTTTTGCCGCTGCAGGTGTTCAGCAAAAAGCAGTACGCCTCTGTTGTGTCTTGCGTGTGGGTATCGTGAGTGGACAAGAGACCAACAGCACAACCTGTAGCCCTGTTTGGCTTCCCCGCTGCCCTACTTAATTATTACGATAGTTGCAGCCTTTGCCTTCTTTCACATTGTATGTATATTTATCGGGCGGCAGAGGTTTTTTCACAACTGCCGTTAGCAGCTATTCCAAACCGACTCACCAAGACAATCAATGACATCATATATTGATAAAATAAATAACTACGTAAAATCTCTCGACAACGATACCTTGACAGTTTTACAAAGTATTTCATCAGATAAAAAATATAAGAAAGGAGATTTGCTTTTACGACAAAATGAAATCTGCGGGAAAAGCTATTTATTAATTAGCGGTATTGCCCGTAAATATTATTTAAATGACGGAAAGGAAATCACCACTGAACTTTATTTTGAAAATGATTTAGCGGTTTCATTCGACAGTTATACGTTACAACAACCAAGCAGGGAGTTTATAGAAGCCTTAACTGATGTAACAGTTTCAATAACTCACTATCAGGCATTTCAGGACGCTAAAGCAAAATATCCAAAATTATTAGCCCTGGACTTAATGCTTGCAGAATACTATGGAATGTGGGTTGAAAACAGATTGTTTCAGTTTCATACCATGACGGCAACAGAACGCTACTTAGACATTCTTAAAAAAAGTCCGCATATTATTCAGACCATTCCGCTGACTATCATTGCTTCCTACCTGGGCATCTCATTGGAAACACTAAGCAGAATAAGAGCAAAAATCTAATCACCATCATTATTTGACCTAAGTCAAATTTCTTATGTTTTTCTATGCTGAGTTTTGCAGAGTAGTTTGAACACTAAGAAATATGAACTGGATCTATCTTTTGTTGGCTGGCATTTTTGAAATAGGGTGGACTATTGGACTAAAACAAATGGACAACCATAAACATTTATTATGGACTGCCATTTTCTACATTAGCATTATTACAAGCTTTTACTTTTTACAATTGGCATTGAAAGTTATTCCAATCGGAACCGCCTATGCTATTTATACGAGTATTGGAGCAATAGGAATGGTTATTATTGGAATGATATTTTTCAAAGAACCTGCAACCCTAATTCGGATAGGCTTCATGCTGCTAATTATCTCAGGCGTTATTGGACTAAAATTAACTTCAACACACTAAAAAATGAAAGCAAGAGTAATAGGATTTGACTTGGCAAGAGCCTATGCGATTTTCGGAATGTTTATCGTGAATTTTAATACCGTTTTTGGAAGTCATACGAATCATAATGGACTAAGTGGTTTTCTAAACTTATTCAATGGCAATTCAAGCACTTTGTTTGTAATGCTTGCCGGCATGGGTGTTTCACTAATGACAAACAGAAACGATTACACGCCGGCAGAAAGAAAAAACATCAAAAGCATCATTACAAAGCGTTCCTGGTTTCTATTTGCTTTGGGTGTGGTCTTTTATCTTTGGTGGCCTGCTGACATTTTACACTTTTATGGTGGCTATATGCACATTGCTATGCTACTCATTTTCTTTCCGAAGAAATATTTCTTATATGCAGCAGCAGCCGCTATAATTATCTTCCACGTTCTATTGGCTATTATCCCTTATGATACAGGCTGGAATTTTGAAACCCTGATGTATAATGACTTTTGGACTTTAAAAGGCTTTTTGAGAAATACTTTTTACAACGGCTGGAATTCAATTTTCCCTTGGATAGCCTATTTCTTAATAGGTATGTATTTGGGACGTTTAAACTGGAAAGATAACAAGACACCAAAAAAGGTTTTATTAATTGGCATCACAGTTTACTTAATCACATTTTTAATACAATCGTTTGCTGCTTCAATCACTCAAAACAAAGAGTTGCTGTTTTACTTAACTGCGGATTATCTTCCTCCATTTTTACCATTTATGTTGGGGACTGCTTCATTCGGACTAATCCTGATAAGCATTTTCATTTTTATTGGTAATAAAATTGGTGAAACCAAAATTGCAAGGATATTGGCATCAACAGGACAAATGACATTGACACATTATATTGCTCATTTAATATTAGGGCTTCTTCTTCTATCAATAATTACAGGCAAAACGCTTAGTTATGATTTGCTAAAAGAAATCCCGACAAACCCAATTATAATTTTGACTTTTGCCATTACCTATTTTTTGCTCAGTTGCACATTTAGTTATTATTGGACTAAAAGATATAAGAACGGACCATTAGAAATGTTAATGAGAAAAATATCGGACGGACAGAAGAACAGCCGCTAACAAGAACTGTGTAAAAACTCATGCCAAAAGCTGCTTTTGATGTCCTTTAACTTGTATTAGTTACTAGTTAATCTGACAATTAGAGACTCACTACAATCTGTCGCCCTAAACGTTTTTCGCCAGCTGATCACCAATTGGTAACAGGAAACCACTCTTCCTCAGATCATCTCACTTTGCAGCAGCGGGTTTTTTACTTCCAGCTTTTTTTCTGCATAGGCTTTGGCGGCTTTTACAAAACTTACAAAGATGGGTTGTGGATTTTCTACCGTGCTTTTCAGTTCGGGGTGGTATTGCACGCCGATAAAAAAGGGATGGTTGGTTAGCTCTATGATCTCGACCAGTCCTGTGCCGGGGTTTTTGCCACTGGCGATCATACCGGCATTTTCGAAGGCCTCAAGGTATTTATTATTGAACTCCCAGCGGTGGCGGTGGCGTTCGGTAATCATGGTTTGTCCGTATATCCTGGCGGCGAGTGAGCCTTCTTTTATTTCGCAGGGATAGGAGCCCAGGCGCATAGTGCCTCCTTTGGCGGTTACTTTTTTCTGTTCTTCCATCAGGTCTATCACCGGCTCGCTGGTATTGGGATTCATTTCGGTGGAATGGGCGGCTGATAATCCGAGCACATTGCGGGCAAACTCGATGGCGGCCATCTGCATTCCCAAACAAATACCGAAGAAGGGCAGACCATTTTCCCGTGCATATTTCACGGCTACTATCTTTCCTTCCACCCCACGGTGACCAAACCCTGGCGCTACGAGCAGGCCATCGAGGCCGGTCAGTTTTTCTGACACATTATCGTCGGTAATGAATTCGCTATGTACATTCACGATCTCCACTTTACATTCATTCATGGCCCCGGCATGGATAAATGATTCGAGGATGGATTTGTAAGCATCCTGCAGTTCGATGTACTTGCCTATCAATCCAATATTTACTTTGCCTTTGGGGTATTTTAGTTTATCGAGGAAGGCTTTCCACTTGGTCAGCTCGGGTTCTTTGTAATTGGTGATGTTCATTTTCTTGAGCACTATCACATCCAGCCCTTCCACCATCATGGTGATGGGCACTTCATATATAGTGGGTGCATCGGCTGCTTCTATCACGGCTTCCTGTTTTACGTTGCAAAACAGGGCTATTTTCCGGCGCAGTTCGGGCGACAAGGTCATTTCTGTTCTGCATACAATAATATCCGGGTGTACTCCTTCCTGGCTCAGCATTTTTACACTGTGCTGGGTGGGTTTGGTCTTTAGTTCTTTGGCGGCTTTCAGGTAAGGGATAAGGGTAAGGTGTACCACTACGGAATCTTCTTCGGGCAGTTCCCATTGCAACTGGCGTACGGCTTCTACAAAAGGAAGGCTTTCAATATCGCCCACGGTGCCACCTATTTCCGTGATGACGACATCATAGTCGCCGCTTTGCCCCAGCAATTGCATTCTTCTTTTTATCTCATCGGTGATGTGGGGCACCACCTGTACAGTTTTGCCAAGGTAGGCACCTTCTCTTTCTTTGTTGATGACGGTCTGGTAGATACGGCCGGTGGTAACGTTGTTGGCCTGGGTGGTAAAGATGTTGAGGAACCGCTCATAATGGCCGAGATCGAGGTCAGTCTCAGCGCCGTCTTCTGTTACAAAACATTCACCATGTTCGTACGGGTTCAGGGTACCGGGATCCACATTGATGTAGGGATCAAACTTCTGGATAGTGACCCGCAGGCCTCTTGCCTGCAGTAACTTGGCAAGAGAGGCTGCAATGATACCTTTACCCAGTGAGGAAGTAACGCCACCGGTTACAAAAACATACTTAGCCATACAAAATGGTTATTTGTTTATTTCAATTACTGTAAAATGATCTGATTAAGGAACCCACCAATGTGACCAACGGATATTTTATGCTTCTTTAAGCTTCATCAATGGACAGGTAAATTTCCGGGAGGTCAGGCAAAGCTAACTGAAATTATTATGCCGTTAAAATTTCATACCCACAGAATGTGGAAAATAAATGCGGCGGCGGAAGTTTTTCTACCAGTGCAAAAAGTGATGCATAAAGGCACAGGGCTGTACCATCTGCAGTTAAAAAAAGAACAGCTTGAAACTGCTTGCTACCGGGCGGTATCGGGTAGTTTAGTGACTATGATGCGGCAGCCTCCCGGCGGCACACTGTCCTCCACTCTGCCCCAGGGATTCATTTTGTCTATTGATATCTTGATGGGGCCCACATAAACGGGCTTAAAGCTACTACCGGCGGTAAAGGTGGAGTCTTTGTATTTTATGACCAGCTCACAATAGGGCTTTTCGGATTCGCCTTCCCACTGGCGGCCGCAGCCGTTGTTGGTTATGGACAGGTCTATTTCGCTGATGCGGATGGTCTCTTTGCTGCCGATGACCAATTGCTTTTCTGTAAATGGCGGGGGTGGTTCGCCGCAGGCAGTCAAGATACTGGCGGTGAGCAGGGCGGCAATTAATGATGGAGTATTTTTCATTTGCTGTTTTTATATACCATAGAAGATAATAATACCACCTGTGCCTTCCCTCTTTTTATCAACTACCCGGTAAATATTGCAGGCAGTAATTTACAAACTAACAGTTGATTACAGTACATTAGTAGCTCAACTGTTCAATATGAAGAATACACTGGTGCTTTTGCTTGCTTTTGCCGGCTGTTTTACTGCTGCTGCCCAAAAGACATATATCTGGTGCGGCACTTTAATTGACGGCATCAGTAATGAACCGGGGAAGGAAAAGACCATTGTGGTGGAGAAGAACAAGATCATAGCGATTGAGAATGGTTATACAAAGGGCAGCGGGACTGATAAGACCATTGACCTGAAAACAAAGACCGTTACTCCGGGCTGGATCGATATGCATGTGCACCTGGAATGGGAAACCAGCCCTAACCGTTACCTGGAAAACTTTACCCTTAATCCGGCTGATTATGCATTCATGTCGGTGAAGTTTTCAGATGTTACCCTGCAAACGGGTTTTACGACGGTGCGGGACCTTGGCGGTACGGGTGTGAATGTTTCTCTTCGTAATGCGATCAATAAAGGGTTAATAAATGGCCCGAGGGTGTACACGGCAGGAAAATCTATTGCCACCACCGGCGGTCATGCTGATCCTACGAATGGTTACCGGAAAGACCTGATGGGTGATCCGGGCCCGGCGGAGGGTGTGGTGAACGGCCCTGATGAATGCAGGCAGGCCGTGAGACAGCGCTATAAAGACGGCAGCGACCTGATAAAAATAACGGCTACGGGCGGTGTGCTGAGTGTGGCCAAAAGCAGCAGCAATCCGCAGTTTACCGAGGAGGAAATAAAAGCGATCGTGGAAACGGCTAAAGACTATGGTTACAAAGTGGCGGTGCATGCGCATGGTGCGGAAGGAATGAAACGGGCGATCAGGGCGGGTGTTAATTCCATTGAGCATGGTACGAATATGGATGATGAAGCCATCGCTTTGTTCAAACAATATGGCACCTGGTATGTGCCCACCCTTACTGCCGGTGCGGCGGTGGCCGATTCTGCTAAAAAACCGGGCTATTACCCGGCATTGGTGACGCCCAAAGCCCTGGAGATAGGACCTAAGATAAAAGCCACCCTGGCCAAAGCTTATAAAGCAGGTGTAAAGATCGCTTTTGGTACGGATGCGGGTGTGTATAAGCATGGTATGAACTGGCTGGAGTTTGGCCTGATGATCGAAGCTGGTATGCCGCCCATGGAAACCATCAAAGCGGCGACCATCTATGCTGCTGAATTACTGGGGGAGAAAGACAAACTGGGTTCTATTGAAGCCGGTAAACTGGCCGACATAGTGGCAGTGGATGGCGATCCGCTGAAGGACGCAAAAGTATTTGGCAAAGTAGTGTTTGTGATGAAGGATGGTGTGGTGTATAAAAATCAGTAGGCATGCAAATAAAGACTTCTTTATTCGTCATACTTCTTCTCCTGTTTGTTGGCAAAACCCAAGGTCAGGAAAACAAAAAATTGGCAGATGTAAAAAGCTATTGCCTTCAACCGCCGAAAGGGGTTTCAGGATCTTCTGTCAAAATCCCTTTCAATCAAATTATCATAAAAGACTTTCGTTACGATACGACCAAGTTTGGTTATATCCAAAAAGGGGGCATACATAAGATTGTGTTCAGCAAGGATAGTACCGGAGGACTGAATGAGCTATTGAATAATTATTATCACCAAAACCTTACGCTGGAAGCAGATAAAAAATTACTGGTTATTCTAAAAAAATTATGGCTGCAAAGAGACCCTAATTCAATTGCTGCTGGCAGAAATGAAAAAAAAGATTTTGACTGGGGTGACAAGAGTAATGCTGCTGCCTGCATGGCTGAAATAGAAGTGTTTGCCGTGCAGGGCGACAAACATTATCCACTGGTTAAAATAAAAGATAACTTTATGTCGTACCCCTATGCGACTGAACACCTAACCGAATTCCTACTGCTACCTTTTGATGCATTGATAAAGAAGATAAGTGAAACCGAGGTAAATACGGCCATATTTAATAGGAAGGCCTATTCCCTGGGTGAGATCATGCACGGGTATTCCCTCCGGTTCGATATTCCCGTTCTTTCGTCAAAACCCGCCATGAAAGGTGTATTTCTGTCCTACGACTCTTTTAAACTAACACAAACAATTTATCCTGATTTCCGGGTGAACAAAACCAGAAACCTTGATCAGGTGTTCGTTAGGGAGAATGGAAAAGAAATAGAACTAACTAATTGTTGGGGATACTTTGATGGTGAAGAATATTATATAAAAGCTGCTGATAATTTCTTCCTGCTATACCGGCAAAATAATACCTGGGATTTTTATGGAAACAACCACTTAAATATAAGTTACTACTCTTATTTCAATGGCGGGGCTCCCTTTACTATGCGAACTACCGGTCGCCAGACTGTTCTTGCAAAACAACCGCTACAATTAAACATGGATACAGGTGATATATACTAATTCAATCCGTTGGCGGAGTTAATAGTAATAAGCTAAAATCATAGCCCCAGAGGGGCGGGATGTTAGTAGAAAAAAAATAGTGTTGCGTAGAAGCCCCATCGGGGCGAGATGTAAAATATCCCGCCCCAATGGGGCTTTTTAAACCTAATCTGATTCGCCTTTTCTATTAATGTTTCGCCTCTACGAGGCTAAGAAAATCAACTCCGACAACGGGTTAATTCAAAAACTAATGAGTTTTAATATTTCTTATTTGCTTTTCTTCATCAATAATCCTTTTGCTTCCAGGTCTTTTAATATCCATTCAAAAGCAGCTTTGGTGATGCGCTTGGCAATTTTCCCTTTCATGAGCCAAAAGGCCAGGCCGGTGACCCCACCTCCTATCCATCCGCCGACCTTTCCGAAAAAATTTGACCGGTAATATTTATTGAGCCAGGCTGTTGCTTCCGGTGAAGGTTTTATTATTGCTTCTTCCGGATTGGTTTCTTTGACTTCCTTGCTTTTTCCACCTCCCTTGCTTTTTTTGTAGGCCAGTTCCAGCATCTTCTTTACCCTTTTATTCAGGTGGCGCTTCATTGAAAACAATTTCTCCGGATCGTACTGTGGCCATTCTGCGACTATATGCTCAAAGGGGTTTTGGGGTTGACGCTGGAGTTTATCTCTCAGCAGGTACATATTCGGTATAATGGGCAAAAAGAATTTCCCTTCTCTTTTAAATTTAAAGGCCTCTCTCATTTCCTCCGTCCAGCCCTGGTGTATGGGATGAATGATATTGTTTTCTTTATCATACTCAAAGGAGAAATAGGTTTTGAAAAAATTCCTGGCATTATCCCGTCCGAGAAAAAAGTCATGCCGGCGAAAATCAATATCGAGGAAACCGCTGAATGCCATGGCGGCCCCGCAGGCGATCGGATGATCTTCGGCTTTGTACTTTTTTTCTTTTTCATTGTATGAATACCGCTTGGGATATATTTCACTTCTGAAATAATTTCCGGAGCAGGCTTCCAGTACCTCAGCTCTTTTTACTTTGGCCTGGTCCCACAGGGTATGAATGATAGCGGGCACAATGGTGAACAGATCGTCGGGTTGTTTATATACTTCAGCAGGTACCAGGTCGGGGAAGGGATCGATCATTACCAGGCCGTAATGATACTCCATACCTGTTGCCTGTTTTGTTTGGTGCTGTTTTTCTTTCAGCACACTCAGCACTTCGCCGAAGGGTTCGTTATTGACGGCACCGCCATCCACCCCTACAAAATGAAAAGGATCAGGAAAGTTTTTCGGCCATTCCAATGGCGGCAGGCCGCTGCCTGCTGCGCCTGCCTGTTTTTTAAATACAATTCTCTCGGCCAGGTTTTTCATGTAGGCTGATGAAAGCTCCTGGTTAAAGAATTCCCTGAACCGCAGGCCAATTGGAAAAGCGCCGGTGGCCTTGGTGGCCAGCTTCATAGTGGCGTTTGCCGGTCCAAAGGGATCAAGCGGCAGGTATTTGTCTTTATGGGCCGCTTCCTCATAGTCCAATTTGAAATGCGAAACCGTAAAATGATCGAAGGTGTTATGCTCTGGTTTGTCGCCGTTCTTTTTCAGGTTGCCAAATGGCGTGGAAAAATTGACCGCCAGCGGCACACTTCGCAGCATCGTATGCGAGAGCAGTACTTCCAGCCCGGGTGAAATATAAGCCGGTCTTTTCTTTACGGGCACATCATCTGCAAAGGCCCCATCGCAGATGCTGTCGATAAAATCAGAATTGAGCAGTGATTGTATCTTACCGGTATCGGCCAGGTCACGGGTGCTGAGTGTTCTTTCAAAAAGAAGGTTTTCTTTTTTTTCCTGCTTTCCTTTCTCAGCGCCATCCCCCATCAGCACCCAACTGTCGTAAAAAATATTTCCTTTAATGCAATGCTTCTCTCCGGGGTCTTTTACAGGATTAATATTCCCTTTGATGGCATAAATGGCAGCCATGATAGTTGTCATGCCACCGGCAGAAGTCCCGCCCATTACATCAATTGTTACGTTGTGAGGTGGTACCAGTTTGTAGATGGTGCTTTCCCATTCAGGTCCCAGTTTACCCTCTTTTGCACGTTGCCAGAGATCAAGTATTTCAAAGAGGTAATCCATCACTCCTGCTGTATAACATCCAGCGGAAGCAGCACCTGCCATGGTGAGGCCAATATGAAAATCATCCGGCCGGGGAGTAACAGGTGAAGTGTTGGTATCTGCCATAAAAGGGGTTTAATGGTTTCAGGAAATAAATACGATACAGTCACCTGGGACGGTGACCTGCATTTATTGTCTGCAAGTCCAAGCTACTCCAATTTATACTTCGCAGCAATACCATATTTAGGTTATTTGCAGGAATAGATAGTAATTACACAAGGCCTGTGAAGAGAGAAGGTTCCCGCCGAGGTGCAGAGGATTGCTGCGCAATGGGAATACAGGGTTTGCCACTAAGACACAGAAGCACTGAAGAAATACAGTTTATCTCACAAAGACACCAAGGCATAATGGGATTGCTGCGCAATTAGAATGCAGGTTGCCACAGATTGCACTGATAAATACAATGAGGCTTTCGCAAAGACGCTGGGGCGCTAAGGAATACAATACACAGGATTGCCACAAAGACACTAAGGCACTAAGGGATTGCTGCGCAATGGGAATACAGGTTTTGCTACTAAGCAACAAAAACGCTAAGTAATACAAGTTCTCTCGCAAAGACGCTGCGGCGCTAAGAATTTGCCTGCGGCAAAGCAATACAATTTAACCGCAGAGATGCAGAGGGAATTGCTGCGCAATGGGAATACAGGTTTGCCACTAAGCCACAAAAACACTAAGTAATACAAGTTCTCTCGCAAAGACGCTGCGGCGCTAAGGATAACACCCTGCACGCCGCATTAAACTTTAGTTCTTTACAGAAATAAATTTACCCTTTGACGATCTTATTATAACTCGCCACCAATCCTCTGATCAACGAAGAACTGAAGCCCTGGTGTTCCATTTCATTCAGCCCGGCAATGGTGCAGCCTTTTGGAGTGGTTACTTTATCAATTTCATGTTCCGGGTGGGTTCCTTTTTCTAATAACAGATCGGCAGCGCCTTTTACGGTTTGTGCAGCGATAAGGGAGGCGGTGGCTGCATCAAAACCAATTTCAATTCCTCCCTGTATGTTGGCCCGGATATAGCGCATGGCATAGGCAGTGCCGCAGGCGCCCAGCACGGTAGCGGCATCCATCAGCTTTTCATCTATCATGGCGGTGCGGCCCAACTGATCAAACAACTGCTGTATATAATTCAATTGTGCGGCAGTGGTACCTGTGGCAGACAGACAGGTCATGCTTTGCTGTATGGCAATGGCCGTATTGGGCATTGCCCGGATAACGGGTACCGGTTTGCCGATCGCTTTTTGCAGTTGCTCTGTCCATACGCCGGTGATGACAGATACCACGATATGCTTTTTGGGGCTGAGTACCGGTTTTATTTCGCTGATGATATCAGCATAATTGTACGGTTTTACTGCCAGGATCACCACTTCGCTGTCCCGCACGGCTTTCTTATTATCACTGTGTACCATACAGCCTCTTTCTGCAAACTGGCTGAGCGATGCCAGGTTTCTGCGGGTAATGGACAACTCCACCGGGCGGCTGAATTCACTCATGATCAATCCTTCTGCTATGGAGGCGCCGAGGTTGCCCCCGCCGATGATCGCTATTTTCTTAGACATGCCTGATATTTCAGTAAAGATAAGGATGCAGGGAAAAATCTTCGTTTAAACAACTGCCATTAAAAAAGAATAAATACTCCACAAGACTTGTTCCGGTTAAATATATTCTGATTGCCGACAACTTTTTTGTCTCCATCATGTTATAACGCCAAATAAACTAAAAATCATGCAAAAGAAATTTTTCTCCCTGCTGGTAGCTGTACTTGTCAGCTCAGCCTTATTTGTTGCCTGTAATAATTCAGGTGAAAAGAAACCTGCTGAAGACACCGGAACTGCAAAGATGGAGCCTACAGCACCTCCTGCAGATGCCCCAAAAGATGTAGTTGATATTGCCATTGGATCACCTGATCATACTACTCTTGTAGCCGCGGTAAAAGCTGCTGACCTGGTAACTACATTAAAAGGCGATGGCCCCTTTACTATTTTTGCACCTACCAATGCTGCCTTTAACGCTTTACCTGCCGGTACGGTGGATGGCCTGTTAAAGCCTGAAAAGAAGGCTGATCTGACTAAAATATTAACCTACCATGTGGTAGCAGGTGCTGTAAAAGCAGCTGATCTGAAAGATGGTCAGAAGGTAAAAACATTGCAGGGTGAAGAATTAACTGTATCTGTTAAAGAAGGTAAAGTGATGATCAATGGTGCTAATGTAACAGCAGCTGACCTTACAGGCAGCAATGGCGTGGTGCATGTAATTGATGCAGTACTGATGCCAAAGAAGTAATATCTGTTTTCATTGTGTAGTATAATAAGGAGCGGTTTTTACCGCTTCTTT
>CALSAT010000072.1:0-12192 GCA_943372905.1 Bacteroides fragilis
TAGAGGCAAGGTCCTGTAAACCAGTTTGTGCTCTTACCAGCAAACAAGATACCGTTCCCGCAGGGCCGTTCACTGTATTCTGGTCAATAAAATATAGGCCATCATCAGTTGAAAGATATAAAGACCCGAGCAGGTCAAATGCCACACCGTTTACCCGTCCGTTAAATGGAGCATTCAGATTATTTACAAGATCCCATTTCTTGGTAAGTGTGGTAGATGCGCCGGCCGGTAAACCGGTAAAGATCTGTGTTACACCGCTGCCGTCATTGGCCAGAGCATATATTGTTCCGGTACCGGAAATACAGATATCCCCATTTTGGAAGGTGGAAGCTGCGCCGCCCACAAGAGTTACACTGGCATCTTCCACGGTAATAGTTACTGGGTTAACGCCATTTGACATGAATTTGGCCAGGTAAACGGTTGTACCATCTCCTGCCAGTATCCATCCGGTTCCATCGGGGCCCATGCCCAGGCGAACGAAACCAAGGCTATTATTGCTGGCCCCGTTCACATCCAGTGTGCCGATGAGTGTGCGGCTGCCACCGGTAGAGTTAGCGGCATATAAATTCAGCACACCATTCGTTCCGTCATTCGGCATCCAGTAATAATGCCCCAATGCAGCACTTGGTTTATCGTTTCTTCCCAGCGCAGCAGTGGTTTCTGTTGAAGAAGGGAATGGATCGAAAATATTTACAGGACCTGCAAAATAAACCCCATTGGTAACAGAGAAGCTGGATACCTGGTTACCGTCAGACGAAGTGGCCCATAAGTTTGGTGATGCAGGAGCATTAAAAACATTTACCGTGGTGCTGGTGGTAGTAAGTGTAGAAGCGCCAGACCTGGCAATAGTAACACTAACAGTGTAAGTACCGGCAGCAGGGAAGGTAAGTGTTTTGGAATCTGAAGAAGCGGCAATCGAATTCGGGTTTGAACCGGGAATGGTGGCGCCGGCTGCATTCCAGGTATATGTGTAGTTACCACTTCCTGCATAGTTCGTGGCAGTGGAAGTAAATGCCACTGTTCCGCCTGCAGCAATATTTTGTGTAGTGGAGGGGGTAAGTGATACAGATGGTGTTGGTACTGTTACGATTACCGTTGTAGCTGTGGAAGTGGCATTGCCTCCTCCGCCACCTTCCTGTACAAAACAGGTAATTAGGTAAGTGCCGCCTGCAGGGAATGTAGCTACCGTACTGGAGTTATTGCCAGTAATAGTGACACCATTATTGGTAAAAGTAGGGCCAGCAGGACTTGAACTCCAGGTATACGTAAAATCGCCGTTTCCTCCTGCCCAATTGGCATTATTGCTGTTTCTGGTGGCAGTAAAACTGACCGTTCCGCCTGCATTAATGTTCTGCGTGGTGGACGGACTTAATGTTACTGTTCTCGGAGGTTGGGCTGATAACTTAGTTGCGGATAAGGCAACGACTAAAATAAGGGCAAAAATGCCTTTGGAAGTAAAACTCTTCATGCTCTTGGGTTTTATGGTTCAATAAAAAATAATACTAAAACAGCGGTTCTGCAGGAATGGAATAGGTCGGCCATCAACAGGATGTTGAGAAATATTGGGAGCTTTTGGAAGGAGATTGGGATAAGGGTAAGTACAATTTAAGATATATTGTACTTGATAGGTTTATTGCTTAGGTAATGTAAAACTATGTTTTTTATAATTACTATGCAAGTGTTTTGGCTGTTGTTTTATAACTGTTCTGTTTCTTTTAATAACTGTAAGCCTTTCAGTATGTTATGATAATAAGTGTTAATGGTTAGAAACAGGCTTCTGAAATAGTGTGATCAGTATAATAAGAAGGAATTGCCTCTGAAATCTTTACCATTGCCAATTCTAAAAGGGAGAAATGCAGTTTTTTTATTTTTCGAAAGGCTTATACGATCCTTTGTCAATCTTATGTGCGTCTGTGATCTCTTGCAATGGTTCACAAGCGGCCCAGTTGTCAAACATTGACTGTGGCAACGCCTGGTACAGGCGGGTGCCTTCTGTTTTCCAATTGATCATTTCGTCGCTTACTTGTTTAATGATCTTACCCGGATTGCCGGCCACCAAACTGCGGGGTGGTATTATTTCGTCCTGTTTAATAAAAGTTAATGCGCCAACAATACATTCATCGCCTAAAAGCACATTATCCATTATTACTGCATTCATTCCTACCAGGCAATTCTTACCGATCGTTGCGCCATGTATGATGGCCCCGTGCCCGATATGTACCCCTTCTTTTAATAGGACTGTTACCCCGGGAAACATATGCACGGTACAATTCTCCTGCACATTGCAACCATCTTCCAGTATGATCTGCCCCCAATCGCCACGCAAGGCTGCACCCGGACCGATATAGCAATCTTTTCCAATGATCACATTACCCGTTACAGCTGCCTGCGGGTGAACAAATGATGAAGGATGAATAACAGGCCGGATGTCTTTAAAAGAGTAGGTCATATTAGCGACTTATCGGTACGGTAACACAATCCTTTAAACTGCGCTACCAAATGGTTCTTTTGGTTGAAAATCTCAATATGATATAAGCCGGTCGACTTCCCATTGTGCAATTCCTTTGCTTCAGCGGTCAGTACATCATCCACGTGAACGGGTTTCAGAAAGTTGATGGAAGTGTCAAGCGCTACGGATAGTACATTCCGGTTATTACAGGCAAATGCAAAAGCGCTGTCGGCCAAAGAAAAAGCAATGCCCCCATGTACAATGCCAAATCCATTGATCATTTCTTTTCTCACTATCATTTTTATTTTGCTGTAGCCTTCTTTTATTTCCAGTACTTCTATGCCCAGCCATTGGCTGAACAGATCATGGTCCATCATGTGGTCGACCACTTTTATGGCCAGTTTCTCTTTATCGGGGTTCATAGCGTTTATTTTCCTTTAAAATCAGGTTGTCTTTTTTCAAGGAAAGCATTGATACCTTCCTGGTAATCTTCAGTAAGGGCTGCCCGCTGCTGAAATACATCTTCCTCCATCAGTTGTTCTGCATAGTCTGTATGAAATGACATATTGAGCAACTGCTTGGTGTAGGCGAGTCCTTTGGTAGGCATGGCCGCCAGTGTGGAGGCTATTTTTTTGCTTTCTGTTTCAAAAAGCTCATCTGCAAATACTTTATAGAGCATTCCCATTCTTTCTGCCTCGGCTGCATTTACTTTATCTCCGAGCATAGATAGTGCTGAGGCTTTTTGCCAGCCTATCAATCTGGGTAAAAAGTAGGTGCCGCCGCTGTCGGGTATCAGCCCGATCTTCGAAAAGGCTTGTATAAATGAAGCGGATTGTGCAGCCACCACTATGTCACAACAAAGTGCAATATTGGCACCGGCGCCGGCCGCCACCCCGTTTACGGCCGCCACCACTGGTTTTTCCAGCTTACGAATCCTTGTTACCACCGGGTTATAATGTTCCGACAGAATCTGTTTGATCTCAATTTTCTGCTCACCCACCAGTTCGCTGATATCCTGCCCGGCACTGAAAGCTTTTCCTGAACCGGTAATGTAAACACAGCGGATGTCGTTGCTTTTGCAGATATCCATTTTTTCCTGCATCAGCAGGGCCATCTCCCGGTTGAATGAATTGAACTTTTCAGGCCGGTTGAGAGTGATGTATGCAACACTATCTTTTATTTCAAATAATACAGAAGACATGGCAGTATTTTAATCAGCAAACTTACAAAACAAACACCGACTGTTTCCGCCTGCCATTTTCAGCAATTTGCATTGACATAACAAAACAGGCCGCTGTTGAGTACAGCGGCCTGTATTTATCAGTAAGCATATTTTACTGAAGCACTTTTATGGAAAAAGAAGAAGCGGGCAGGTCAATAGCGCCACCGCTCATATTGCCAAAGGCCACCTCCACCTGGTTTATCACGGAAACTCTGGTCCAGGCGATAAAATAGCCGGAGGGTAAAGCCGCTACCGGCGCTACCGTAACCGTGTTGCCGATAGCAGCACCCGTTACCGGGTATGTAACGGTAATGGTGGTGCCACTGGCCAGGTTGGGCGGATCCAGCAGGGCTGTAACCGGTATAGAGGGTTTTAAAGCCAGCCAGCCTGTGGGGGTATAGGCCTCGGGACTGGCAATATCTGAGTTGTAGCGCAGCATGCCTGCCAGTGGTGCGGCGGGCCGTTGCGCCGTTGTGCCCACCGGGATGATCATGGATGATGTGGTATTTATATCCAGCACGGCCCGTGCTTTGAAAGCCCCGCCATCCGTTATCACGGTCGAATCGCCCAGGTGATTATGCCCTTTATTGGTATAGAGGGCAAAATTATTATTAGCGGAGGAGGCCCTTACGCTGGTGATGTTGATTCCATAGGCCACCCCATCCACTTTATTCTGCAGCGCTGTACTGACGTTGATGAAATGCCCATACACATTTCCCAATATGCGGCGTGTGCTGGTGGCAGGAGTAACATAGGAGAGGCTGGTATAGTTGCCATACATCTCACCTACATTCGCACTGTTGGAACCGCCGGCACTTAAGAAGTTTGCGTTGCCCATCATTACTTCCGTATAGCTATTGCCCCTTGTATAGGTGTTGCCGATAATGCCATACATGCCCAATACCGTATCCTGCGAAGCACTGCCGGAGGCATAGTTCAGTCCGATGATATCAATGATCTTTTGGGTGGCAGTGGGATTGGTAAAAGCTGCTGCGGCCAGGCCGGTGTAAGAGGCCACGAAAGGATTGCTGATGGCCACGGGGTCATTATCTATTTCGTAAACAGCATAAATATTGGAACTGGTAAGGTTTGATGCGGTGCGGGGAAAACGGGAAGCGGTTACCTTAAACACATGCTTATCACTGTTGCCTTCATCCAGGTTAAAGACGCCGCCGGTGGTACCAGTGAAATAACGGGAGTCGCCAAAAAAGAATTTCCGGGTATTGGTCTGGTAATAAATGGAGTCGGTATTATTCAGGGCCCTGCGCAGGTACAGGCGGCCTGTGCCCGGATCGTGTACCCATTCGCTGCTGTCGGCAACAATGGGTCTCCATTCACCAATGCCTTGTTTATACTGGTAAATACTGCCGGCGGTATTATTATAAATAAGCAGACCATCCGGCGGGCTGGCGATGCTGGTCATATGTGATTGTGTCATCCGGGGTAGCAGAAATCCCCTTGTGGTATCCTGCAATTGCAGGATGGCCCTGGGGTCTGGTGTGCCGGTGGTGTCACCTATACGCACCACCTGGCTGAATGAATTCAGGGATAGTAAACTAAATGAAAATAATAGAAGGAAGCAGCGGAGGCTGAGGTTCATGGTTAGGAATTTTAGTAAATATCCTGAAACATGTGCAAAAAGCAAGACTTGCGGCGTTTCACGGCTAACCAATCGCCAGATGCTGGTATAAATTTTAAATGGTAGCTTTAAGTCAGCTATGGCTGCCCGGCTTTCCATACTGGTCCTTTTTATTATCATCTTTCTCGGCTGCGCCAAAGAGTACAGCTTTGAAGGCGGGGCCATGCCGCCACCACGGGATACAATCATTAATCCGCCACCGCCACCACCGCCTGCTGTACCGGTATGCGCTGCCTGCAACAGCAACCAGGGCAGCTCATTGCCTCAGTGGAAGTTCAAAGCAGGCAACTGGGTGGTTTGCGGCAATGCCGATACTGCGATTGCATTGGGCAACCGGACAACCTTTACTTTTTTCGGTTCTTCTGCCTGCTCGGTTGATACCGGCATGGTGATCACCGTGTACCTGAACGGTGATACACTGAACAGGGATCTGCAGAATATACAGGCCGGGTCGGCTGCCTTCTATTGCTATGACAGGGTTACGCCTTCTTATATTTTTATGAGCCAGGGCAGTATTACTTTCTCCGTAACGATAGACCGCTACACACACAGCACAGGTATTGTTACCGGCACATTCAGGGGCAACGTACTCCGGCCCAGTGGCGCTGCGGCAAGTATAGATTCAGGCCGGTTTACGGTAAAACTATTATAAGCAGGCTTTTCTCAATGACATTTAAAATAATCAAATGGCTCCTTGCAATCATCACACTGGTAAAGTGCTTTGCAGGCGGTGGAACCAAACTCGCTGATGCGGTGCGTATGCCATGAATTACAATGAGGGCATTGAATGTTTTCAGCTGCCGCAAACAACTCCTGTTTACATGCCTGTTGTTTAGGATTGGGCGGGGCAATGCCGTATGCTTTCAGTTTTCTTTTTCCCTCTTCCGTCATCCAGTCGGTGGTCCAGGCGGGAGAAAGTACGGAGGTGACTTTTACATTGGTAAATCCCTTTTCAGCCAGTGCCAGTTTGATATTCATGGTGATCATATCCATGGCCGGGCAGCCAGTATAGGTGGGGGTGATGATGATCTCCCAGTTGCCATCAGCTTCGGAAAAACGCACATTCCTTATAATGCCCATGTCGGCAATGGTCAGCACCGGAATCTCCGGGTCTGTCACCGTTTCCAGTATGGCATGGATGGTGTGTGATGATTGTGTTTCCAAAGTGACTCTTTCTTCCATTCATTTAAACTATCAGGTTACCATTCAGCGCCGGGATAAGCCCTTTGCATGTATTGCAGTTCGGTAAGTATAAAACCAAGGTGTTCAGTATGCATTCCTTCTTTGCCACCGCTATGCATAAAAGTACCGACAGGTATTTGTAAAGTAGCTTCATTCAATACAGCACTTACTTTTTGCAGCCAGGGTTCCTTTAGTGAGGCTGCATCTGTACCCGATGCCTGCTCATAGGCTGCGGGCATAAACATCTCACCGGTATATTGCCAAAGTTCATCAAGTGCCTTGCTGATGCGCTGGTGACTTTCTGCGGTACCATCGCCCAGGCGTATCACCCATTCACTGCTCCAGCGGAGATGATAGGCCGTTTCTTTGATAGACTTGGCTGCCATAGCAGCCAGTTGTTCATTGGTGCTGTGCTGGTGCTGTTCCAGCAATAAATACTGAAACTGGCTGAACAGGAACTGGCGGAGGATGGTCTGTGCCCAGTTGCCGCGGGGCAGTTCGGTCAGCAACAGGTTTTTATATTCTCTTTCGGTACGCAGGTAAGCTAGACTGTCTTCCGTAACTGCATGAACCGGGTTGTTGTTTGCCTGGTTGATCAGCGTAGCCGCATGCTGGTAATAATTTCTTGCCTGGCCAAGGAGGTCTAATGAAATATTGGTGATGGCAATATCCTGTTCCAGTACCGGGCCATGGCCGCACCATTCGCTGTTGCGCTGGCTAAGGATGAGGGTGCTGTCGGCCAGGTGGAGAGTATAGTTAATAAGAGGGTCGCTCATTGCTTTTATTATTTATTATTAATTATTGATTATGCATCTTCTGGAAATTATCAATAATTAATAATGAGTAATCAATACTACTTCTACATATGATTCACTTCATCCGGCAACTGGTAAAAAGTAGGATGCCGGTAGATCTTGTCCATCGCAGGCTCATACAGTTCACCGGCTTCTTCGGGATTAGAGGCGGTGATGTATTTGCTCTCCACCACCCAGATGCTTACGCCTTCCATTCTCCTGGTATAAACATCTCTTGCATTTTCAATAGCCATCTGTGCATCGGCTGCATGCAGGCTGCCGGCATGTTTATGATCAAGCCCTTGCTTGCTGCGGATGAATACTTCCCACAGCGGCCAGTCGTGCCCTGATTTTTTAGCTTCGCTGCTGCCTCCGCCTTTTTCTTCCGGAATATCACCGTAGTAGAGCTTTCTTATTGCTATGTTCATACTTGCTTGAATTTTTGATTACTGATTATTTATTATTGGTGTCCTCCTGTTTGGCGGTTCTCAGGTATTTGATATAGCCATTCAATTGTTTTTTACACTCTTTATAGTCTGTATTTAATTCTTTTAACAGATCTCCTGGTATATAACCTTCATCGAAAGCTGTTACCAGGTGTTCAAGGGTTTCATCTAATGAGCCCCGTGCCTGCCTGCAAAACTGTATATTCTCCTGATAATGAAACCTTCCGCAATATTGGCTGTTACTGACCTGCTGGATCTGATTACCTGCGATCTTAACAGGTATTCTTCCGATGTAGGAAAATATTTTCTTGCCGCTGCAGAAACCTTTTTCCTGAACTCCCTGCATAACTATACACAGGAAGATTGTGATAATAATTGTAAACAGCCACAGGTACGGAGTAATCAATTATTAGTAATCAGTAATAAAAAAAAGACAATCATTAATATAATAATCCCAAAACTAAGCCACTTTCTGCTTAACAACCCTCTTCTCCGCATACGCCGCCGCTGCTTCCCGCACCCATTCGCCTTCTTCCCATGCTTTACGGCGGGCATCAAGGCGTTGTTTATTACAAGGACCATTTCCTTTTACCACATTCCAGAATTCATCCCAGTTTATTTCTCCGAAATCATAATGTTTTCTTTCTTCGTTCCACTGCAGCGTATCATCCGGCAATACCATGCCCAGTGTTTTTATCTGCTCCGCAATCATATCCACAAAATTCTGCCGCAGCTCATCATTGCTCTTGCGCTTTATCTTCCATTTCATGCTCTGGTCGCTGTTGGTGCTTTCAGTGTCTTTGGGGCCAAACATCATCAGTGCCGGCCACCACCAGCGGTTGATGGCATCCTGGCACATGGCTTTTTGTGCATCTGTACCTCTTGATAATACCAGCAGCGCTTCAAAACCCTGCCGCTGGTGAAAACTTTCTTCTTTGCAGATGCGTACCATCGCACGGGCATAGGGACCGTATGAAGTACGGGTAAGCATTACCTGGTTCATAATGGCGGCACCATCCACCAGCCAGCCAATGGCGCCGATATCCGCCCAGCTCAGTGTGGGATAATTAAATATAGAAGAGTATTTGGCTTTACCACTGTGCAGGTCGTTGATCATTTCCTCACGGCTCATGCCCAGCGTTTCCGCAGCGGAATACAGATACAGGCCATGGCCACCCTCATCCTGTACTTTGGCCAGCAGGATGGCTTTGCGCTTCAGTGAAGGAGCACGGGATATCCAGTTGCCTTCGGGGAGCATGCCCACTATCTCGCTGTGTGCATGCTGGCTGATCTGGCGGATGTTAGTTTTACGGTATGCATCCGGCATCCAGTCTTTCGGTTCAATTTTTACTTCGTCGTCAATCTTTTGCTGGAAGATCTTTTCAAAATCCCTGATTTCCATGTACTGTTTGTTTTGGGTTCAAATTTAGTCAAAACTAACAGCTGTTTGCTTTCTTTGTTGATGACTTTAGTCAGAACCGGCCGCCGGTTCTTCATCAACCGGGTATACATTATCAGCCATTTTCCATTTGCCCTTTTCTTTTACAAAAGGAACTATGGACCAGCTCATGAATCCTTCGGCGTAGGGGCTGCCGATACGCAGTTCGGCTTTATTACCGCTGATGGTGATTTTATATGTATTCTTTGAAGAAGTATACCATTTAATTGTTTCATCAATACTTTCCTGGCCACCGGCCCAGCGGTCATAATCGAAACCGGCCGGCAATTCATCTTCGGGGTCGGCCTTGAAGCAACTGTCGCTGAACCGGAAATGTTCTTTCTCGGCTTTGATATAGGCTTCACCCACATAGGGCACACTGGTACGCAGGTAGGCAAAGTATTTCTCCGCTTCTTTCCATTGCAGACGGAAGGGGGGATCGTTGTTTTCGCCGGTACCTTTATACAGGTGAAAGGAGTTGAACTTCGCTTCGTTTTTCTGGTAAAACTTCAGGAAATCAAAAAACACCTTGCGGATACTTTGCTGCTCGGGCGTCAGTTTTTGCGCCTGGCCAGCCACGGAGATACACAGAAACAGGAGAGGGAGAATACATTTATTCATGGTAAAATTTTCTGTACTAAGGTCAGAACTTTTGCCGGGTAATCAAAAAGCTTACAGAAGCCGATCCCGGTGTATTATAATATTCCAGTACCAGGCTGTACCGGCTGGAGCTGAATTTTTTGGTTACATTCTCCGAAGCAAAGAGATAGGTGCGGGAGCTTTCTTTCGTTTCCGGTCTGAAAGCGAAGCGGCCGGTGCCGGTAAATACAGCCAGCAGTTTATTATAAATGGCTTTGGCCTCCTCCCCATCAGTCAGCAGTTCCTGGCCGGCGGTGAAGTTCCATGATATTTCAAATTGCCGGTCCTTCAGTTTGCATTTTTGCCCGTATACAGTGGTGTGGCTTTCATATTCGGTGTAGTACTGGTTTTGCGAAAGCGTTGTGCCCTTTTCATCAGCAAATTGATTATCCATACTGGCCAGTACTTCCCTGATCTTTTTATCAAGGTCGGGCTCGGTTAACCGGGGTGTGGCCACCGGAGTGGCAGGTTTTATGTCGTTTCGCCCATTGATATTCAGGCATAGCTGGTAACTGTCGTTTTCCAATACCAGGTAGGTATCAAACTCAAACTCGTAGCGCTTCACTGCCTCGGGATGGCGGTAGAAGTATTTCCGGTAAAGGACGAATTGCTTCAGCGTGTCTGTCCGGTTTATTTCCGTAAGGGGACTGCCCCATGCTGTGCGCAGGGCGGCATGCAGGTTGGATTCTTTGGCCCGGGCCTGTGCCAGGGTTTTACCGGCATTGAAATACCAGGTCACAAAGGGGAAACCGATGGTTTGCGGCAGGGAAAGCCTGCCAGAGTCGGCCTGTGGCAGCCGGGTGTTTACTTTATAATAATCATAGAAAATACCCGTCTCATTGATCAAGGCACCCCTGGTGGCCGGAAACCCTTTTTGCCCGTCGGCATATATCTTTTTGAATGAATCATAAAAGGCGCTGGTGGCAAAAGGATTTTGTGCAATACCTGTGGCCACCAGCGCCATCAACATAAAGAGGAAGCTTGTTCTTTTCATACCTGTAGCATTGAATTACCTCGCATACACACCATTGGGCGACACCACAGATGCGGGTCCGCCGCTGATACCCACGGGCGGAATGATAAGGCTGATGCTTTCGCCATTTACTTTCAGGGATACTGTTTGCGCATGTATTTCCACACCCTGCTGGTAAAATGGTGGCATGGTCGAGGGTTTACGGTCAATTAAATATGGCTCACTGAAATTACTCATTTCCATTTCAAAAGTATAGCCGCCGGTTACGCAGCGGGCAGTGGCTTTATCAGCTGTAATGTGTATGTCAATCGTGGCCGGCAGCACGGGTGCATTTTCAAAGGGGGTGCCGGCAAAGATGTTGGGGCCAAAATACTTTCCTACGGTTTCATCCGTACCCACGAAGCCGAATACGGCGGGCATAGCCTGCGGGTCGGGCTGCCAGAGTATCATACCACTCGGGGCGCTGCCCACCGGTGTATGCACCATGCGGCCAAGGTGAATAATAATATTGGGCATCTGCAGGTCGGGGGAGGTAACAGCTACGAGGTCTACGCCGCCTTCCCAGCTCATCCATTTGGTTACGTTGCTCATAAAGTGTGTATATAGTTTAAGCCACTAAGAGAATCAATTGGCCGGTATTTATCTATACCCACTGCACGGTATATTGCCGTAAAACAGAAAAGCTAATATTGCCTGTGGAACTTTCCCGGAGGCCGGGGCGTTATTTTACAACAGTTAAATAATGACCTGTATGTTGCAGGAGAAAGATGGATCTGTATGGCTTACGAATCTTAAATGATGATCATTATGAAGAAAACATTGTTAGTTTTTCCGGCACTGATCTTTTCCCTGCTGCTGATGGCCCAGGGCCCGCCTGACTCCGACGGTGATGGCATCAGCGACAGTGAAGATGTATGCCCCTTTACAAAAGGTACTAAAGCCGCCAAAGGCTGCCCCGAAGAAACAAAACCCGCCCCCTGTACGTATATCACGCCAGCCAGTTTTGATGCCGTGCTTACGGCGCTGTGTAATAATACCACACACCGGCAGGTGAAGGCAAAATTGGAGACCAATCAAAACCTGCTTACTTCTTTTGCTACAAATGGCACGGCACAAAACCTGCCGGTATATTATAAACAAACCGGGCCGGATAATTACACCCTTACAATGGCATTGAGCAACCGCCCCGCCGATACTACGACTATACTGGATTGCATCAACCGATTATTCCGCGAATCGGCTGTATGCAATGGCCAGTACAAGCGGGTGCAGCTTATCTACACACCTGCTTCGAAACGGTATTCGGATGTTTATGCTTCTGATGGTGCTGGTTTATTTTTTTATTTGGAGAACATAAAGTCTGCAGGCAAGTATCTTGTTCAACTGCGCATTGCCAGGGTTATGTATAAA
>CALSAT010000073.1:0-12101 GCA_943372905.1 Bacteroides fragilis
ACCTTCTGCTTCCAGTTTTTCCAGGGCTTCCACATTCACATTTTCTATTTCGATGGTCAGTGCATCTAATCCTTTCCCAAACTGGTACACTGCTTCAAAGTCTTTGATATCTCCTTTGGTAAAATGATGACAGAGATGGGCGGCCGGACATTCAGTATCATTTTCCAGCACATATGTTTCAACAGGATAATTGGCCGCCGCCTGCAGTAACATTCTGCCTAACTGGCCACCACCGAGAATTCCGATCTTTAGCATGGCAGCAAAGATAGTTAGTGGACTGTAAGCTTTCGGGTACGGATTTTAATTAAATTTGCCCTATGCTTCCCGACTATCCTCATAAGCTATTTAATGACCATCGCTGCCATTTCAGCCTGCTGATGGAAGCGCTGGCTATGGACAGCAACTGATTTTGAACCAACCGACCGGCAGTACCCGCCTTAGTTTTTTAATTTATTAAAGTCAAAATCATGTCAACAACAACTCTTGTAAATACTTCAAGCCCTGTACAAACCGATTTTCTGCCGCTGCAAGGCACCGACTATGTTGAATTTTATGTGGGTAATGCCAAACAGGCGGCTCATTTTTACAAAACAGCATTCGGATTTCAATCACTGGCTTATGCAGGCCCGGAAACCGGGATGAAGGATAAGGTGAGCTATGTGATAAGACAAAACAAACTCACTTTTGTATTGACTACTCCGTTGCGCATCAATAATCCTATTGCCGATCATATTTACAAACATGGTGATGGAGTAAAGGTGCTGGCCCTGAAAGTGGAAGATGCCAGGAGTGCCTTTGAAGAGACGACAAAAAGGGGCGGTAAGGCCTACCTCGAACCAACGGTACTAAACGATGATAATGGAGAAGTGGTGCTGAGCGGCATTCATACTTATGGTGATACGGTGCATGTGTTTGTGGAAAGGAAAAACTACAACGGTGTTTTTATGCCGGGCTTCCGGGAATGGAAAAGCAATTACAACCCCGCAGAAACAGGATTGCTGTATGTAGATCATTGCGTGGGCAATGTGGGCTGGAACCAGATGAATCCCCGGGTGAAATTTTATGAAGAGGTAATGGGCTTTCGTAATATCCTGAGCTTTGACGATAAGGATATTTCTACCGAGTATTCCGCCCTGATGAGTAAAGTAATGAGCAATGGTAACGGGTATGTGAAATTCCCCATTAATGAACCGGCGGAAGGCAAGAAGAAAAGCCAGGTGGAAGAATACCTTGATTTTTATAATGGAGAAGGCTGCCAGCATGTGGCCATCGCCACCAATGATATTGTGGCCACGGTTAGTGAGTTACAAAAAAGAGGAGTGGAATTCCTCAGTATTCCTCCCAGTTACTACGAAACTGTGCTGGACAGGGTAGGTAAAATTGATGAGGACCTGGCACCTTTGCAACAGTTGGGCGTGCTGATAGACCGGGATGACCAGGGCTACCTGCTGCAAATATTCAGCAAGCCATTAGAAGACAGGCCCACTTTATTCTTCGAGATCATCCAGCGTAAAGGGGCTCAGAGTTTCGGCAAAGGAAATTTCAAAGCCTTGTTTGAAGCATTGGAAAGAGAACAGGATGCAAGAGGCAATCTATAAATATGAAGCAGAAGGTCGGAAGTATGGGTCTTCTTTTGTAAGAAACTGCTGACCTTCTACCTCTTACTTCGTACTTCTGTCTTGTTTTGCCTATCTTTATCCATAGTTTAGCAAAATAGAAGTACTAAAATCCGCTACCCGCCGTTAATCCTAAACAGCATTTAAGCATGAAGAACCTGTTAGTATTACTGATCGTAAGCACACTCCTCGTTTCCGTTTCTGCACAACCGCCCATGCAAAAAAGCGGCAGCAACTCTTTTTCATTTATCAATTACCAGAAGAGCTTTCCCCGTCCCAGCGAAGCGATGCAGCGCAAGGAAGATACCCTGCAAAAGCAATTTGAAGCAAAGAAGCTGGTATGGCCTGCCAAATACATCTACATACGTTCTTTCAAGTACGACAGCCAACTGGAAGTATGGGTAAAGAATGAACTGAAGGAGCAATTCCAGTTGTTCAAAACCTATAAAGTATGTGCCCTGGCCGGTACCCTTGGCCCCAAAAGAATGGAAGGTGATTACCAGGTGCCGGAAGGTTTTTACTATATCAGTGAGTTTAATCCCAGGAGTAATTACTACCTGTCACTGGGAATTAATTATCCCAATGTGTCAGATAAAATATTAAGCGACTCACTTCGTCCCGGCAGTGAAATATTTATTCACGGCAGTTGCGTTACCGTAGGTTGTATCCCCATCAGGGATGAGCAGATAGACGAAGTGTATATACTCGCCGCCCATGCCAAAGACCAGGGGCAGGATTTTATCCCCGTTCATATCTTCCCGATACGCTATAATGTAGAGAAGAGCACCAAATACCTGGAGAACCTGACCAAAGATGATCCGGTATTAAAGAAGTTTGCGGACCGGCTGGAGGATGCGTTTGATTATTTTGATAAATACAAACAGTTGCCGGTGGTGATGATCGGTGAGAAAGGGGAGTATATCATCAATGAAGTGCCGCCAAGAAAACCCAAGGGGTACAAAGAAGAAAAAGTAGAGATCAAAAGGCCGCCGATGCAACACCGTACCCGTAATGTAGGCACCCTGGTGGCATCTGTACATCAGTGGCCTCAGTATCCCGGTGGTGCTGACGCTTTTGCCAAATATTTGGAGAAACTGGGCCAGGAGCTGGTAGCTTTTTTACCCAAGGGAATTTCCAAGGCCTATATACAAGTGGAATTTGTGGTGGACAAAGATGGAGTACCTGTAAATTTCAATGTATTGAAATCAGTGAAGGACGGCGAAGAATTCAATGATGAACTGATCAACCGGATGGAAAATATGGGTACCTGGAAACCGGCATTGCTAAATGAGAAGCCGGTAGCCAAAAAGATCATCCAGACCATTACGGTGGAAGCCCCGGCGCTGAAATAGTTTATTGTAACAATAATTGTATCGTTTCGGGTGTTTGCTGGCGCAATAAGACCGTTTTCCCCTCTGTTAGTTTTTCAAATACTTCTTTGGTATAGTGCCGTACGGTTAGTAACGACAGATCTTTTTTTACCTGCACATCCAGGAATACAGACGCCTCTAATGCCAGTTTTTCGATCTTATCAGCCCTGTCGTCCAGCACACAGAGAAAACTGATAGCGCCGTTCTGCGTCAGGTTGGGTTTGATGTGCAGTTTCTCAAACAAATTATACAGGTGCCCTACATGGTGTTCTCCCACAAAGGAGAAGTCGCGGGAACTCATTTCTATCAGCACCTGTTTTTCCTTCAGCACAATAATAGGCGGAAGATGATGAACCGGTTTGTTATGAATAATGGTGCCTGGCAGGGAAGGGTCTAAAAAACATTTTACAATAAGTGGGATACCTTTATTCTGTAAGGGCTTTATCGTTTTCGGGTGAATGACCTGTGCACCGTAGTAAGCCATCTCAATCACTTCATTATAATTCAATTCGTGAATGGCAACAGCTTCGGGAAATTGCTTGGGGTCTGCGTTCATCACACTTTCCACATCTTTCCAGATGGTTTGGCTTTCAGCATCCAGCAAGTTGGCAAATACAGCCGCCGTGTAATCACTTCCTTCCCGGCCCAGGGTGGTACTTTCGTTTTCATCTGTAGCGCCAATGAATCCCTGGGTAAGCAGAATATCCGTTTCTGTAAACAAGGGGACTATTGAACTGTGAACCTTTGAACTTGTATATTCCCAGTCGATCTCGGCATCCCTGAAATCATCATCCGTACGGAAGATGTCCCGAACATCGAGCCATTTGTTTTTTATCCCGGCTTCATTCAGGAAGGCACTTACAATAGCGGTAGAAAATAATTCACCGGCACATACCACCTGGTCATAATAGTAGTCATATTCTCTTACCGGTTTATCATGCAGCAGCCATTCCACTTCCGTAAAGAAATCTTTCAATTGCGCTTCGCAGGCAAGGTAGTGGGTAACGAGTAAGTATTTGGCAGTAGTAAGATGTTGTTGTTTTACCTGTTCAAATAAGCCCAGCGCTTCTTCTTTTTGTCCTGCAAAAAAAGCATCCACCACTTTTTCCAGCGCATTGGTGGTTTTGCCCATCGCAGAGATTATCACCACGATCTTTTCTTTTTCCCAGTGTTGCAGGATATGGGCCACGTTCTGTATTCGTTCCACACTGTTTACGGAAGCGCCACCGAATTTGAAGACTTTCATTATCAGCTAACAGGTTAACAAGTTAATAGGTTTGCAAATGTCGCTAAATTCTCTTCTTCCCCGGCATTTTAACCCTTCAACCTGCCAACTTTTCAACTACCATTCAATACCTTACTTTTGCCCTGACCCAAACCTTGCTATATGGCCGTAAACAGAAAGATATCAACCCTTGACGAATTCACTATTCAGCAGCTGCGGGATGTGCCCAATGCCACCGGCGAACTGTCAAGATTGCTGCGGGATATTGGACTGGCTGCCAAACGGGTGAATGTGGAGGTCAACAAGGCCGGCCTGGTGGATATTTTGGGTGATGCCGGCACCATCAATGTGCAGGGTGAAGAGGTAAAGAAACTGGATGTGTATGCCAATGATCAGTTTACCGGTGTACTGCGGCATGGAATCAGTTGTGCAGGTATTGCCAGCGAGGAACTGGATGATTTTGTGGCTTTTGATGATGAGATCAGCCGCAAATCAAAATATGTTTGTCTGTACGATCCACTGGATGGCAGCGCCAATATTGATGTGAATGTTTCTATCGGCACCATCTTTTGTGTGTATAAAAGGGTAACACCGATCGGCGAGGCGGTAACGCTGGAGGATTTTTTACAACCAGGCAACCAGCAAGTCGCAGCGGGTTATATGATCTACGGATCCTCCACCATGCTGGTGTATGCCACCCGCAGAGGGGTAAATGGATTTACCCTCGACCCATCTATTGGAGAATGGACGCTCAGTCATCCTGATATTAAATGCCCACCGACAGGCCGGATATATTCTGTGAATCATGGCAACTTTTTCGAGTATGATGAAGGCGTGAAGAAATATATAACCGCCTGCCAGAAGAAAGACAAGACCAATGGCGGACCTTATACGCAACGCTATATCGGCAGCATGGTGGCGGATGTTCACCGCAATCTTATCAAAGGAGGCATTTTTACCTACCCCGGCACCACGAGCAAGCCGGGTGGCAAACTCAGGTTATTATATGAGTGCAACCCTTTTGCTTTTATTGTAGAAGTGGCAGGAGGAAAAGCCACTGATGGCAAGCAACGGATATTAGATATTAAACCTACTGAACTGCATCAGCGGTCGCCTTTTTTTGTAGGCAGTAAACTTATGATGGAAGAACTGGAAACCTACCTGGCAGAAGAAGCATGATCGAATTAATCAACTACAATAATCAATACCAGCCTGATTTTAAAAGGCTGAACCTGGAATGGCTGGATAAGTATAACCTTACCGAATCACATGACCTGGAAATTCTGGATGACCCGCAGGGGACGGTCATTGCAAGAGGCGGCTGCATTTTCCTGGCGCTGGATGGAGAAAAAGTGACAGGCACTGCTGGTTTGTGGAAAGAAAGCGAGACCGAATACGAACTGGTGAAGATGGCGGTTGATCCTGCTTACAGGGGACAAGGCATCAGCAAATTATTGCTCGACCGTTGTTTAAGTGAAGCCAAAAAATTGAAAGCTGCAAAGATTATCCTCTATTCAAATAGCCAGTTGACAACAGCGCTTGGCTTGTATGAAAAATACGGGTTCAGGCATGTGGAAGTGAAAGATGCTCCCTTTCTGACAGCAGATGTGAAAATGGAATTATCTTTATCCCCTAAGCAGTAAATATGGCCAATATAATTATATCGGTAAAAAACCTGGTGAAGAATTACGGACAGTTCCAGGCGGTGAAAGGAATTTCATTTGATGTGATGGAAGGAGAGATATTTGGGTTGCTGGGCCCCAATGGCGCCGGTAAATCCACCACCCTGGAGATCATCGAAACATTGCGGCAAAAGACAAGCGGCGAAGTAACAGTGGACGGACTGGATCTTGATAAGCAACCTAACGACATTAAAAAGATAATCGGGGTGCAACTGCAGACAAGTGGTTACTATCCGGGTTTGAATTTATTACAACTGATAGACTTGTTCTGCGGGTTATATAACCGGAATATCGATCCCATGGAATTGCTGGAGATGGTAAACCTGAAAGATAAAGCCAAAGCAAAAGTGAAGGAACTCAGTGGCGGTCAGAAGCAGCGGTTCTCGGTAGCCACCACCCTCATCAATGAGCCAAGGATCGTTTTCCTGGATGAGCCTACAACCGGCCTTGATCCGCAGGCACGAAGAAGTTTGTGGGAACTGGTAAAAAACATCAGGCAACGGGGGGCTACTGTTATTATCACTACCCATTATATGGATGAAGCAGAATATTTATGCGACCGGGTGGCGATCATTGATGCCGGAAAGATCATTGCACTCGATTCTCCAGATGCGATGATCGACGAGCTGGTGGCCAGTGGCTTCGAACGGCCCAAAGAAATGAAAATGGCCAACCTGGAAGATGTGTTCATTCATAAGACAGGGCATTCACTGAGAGAAGGATAAACAGAGGATAGATGAAAGATAATAGATGATAGTTCTTTTTAATGACGAATTTCCTATTCACCATTCACCACTGACCATTCACCATTCACCAGATGAGTACACAGAATAAACTACAACAGTATATGCAAGGAAAAATTGAAGCACAGAAAACAGCAGGCGCTGCGTTCATGACGCAAAACATTTCAAAGGAAGGGGTAAAAGAATTACCCGGCGGTATTCAGTACGAAGTGATAAAAGAAGGAACCGGCGCCCAGCCGTTGGTAACTGAAAGTGTGAAAGCACATTACAAAGGAACTTTACTGGATGGACAGGAGTTTGATAATTCTTTTAAAAGAGGACAACCATTCACCGCACCATTACGGGCTCTCATCAAAGGATGGCAGGTTGCTTTGCCAATGATGAAAGAAGGAAGTCACTGGCGTTTATGGATACCATCCGACCTGGCCTATGGCGACAGAGGTGCCGGTGCCAATATACCAGGCGGCGCCACCCTGGTATTTGAAGTGGAATTACTGGAAGTAGTAAAATAAAATTATTTATATGCCAACTGTAGCTACTGACCCCCGCTACCCGATAGGGAAATACGAACCCAGGCCTTTTTCTATTGAGCAAAAAGTGGAATGGCTGGCTGACATCAAGTTTTTGCCATTGCTGATTGAGAATGCCGTGCTGAACCTGGACGAAGCCCAGTTGCATACCCCTTACCGGGATGGCGGCTGGACCGTACATCAACTGGTGCATCATGTGGCTGACAGCCATATGAATGCCTATATCCGTTTCAAAGTGGGATTGACGGAAGACAATCCCACTATCAAACCTTATGATGAGAACGCATGGACACAATTGCACGATGTGGAAAAACTGCCCATCAATATTTCATTGACCATTCTTCATGCCATCCATGCCCGCCTGTTTGAAACATTGAAGTATGTAAAAGATGATGACTGGAACAACCGCACGGTGTTTCACCCGGAACATAAAAAGACCATGCGTCTTTGGTTCCTGCTAGGCATGTATGCCTGGCATGGCAAGCACCATGTGGGGCATATTACTGCATTAAGGGAAAAGAAGGGTTGGTAAATAATTAATAAACAGTAATTCACCGTTAATGAGTGACCTGAAGTGGACAACACTTTCCTCCGAGTATCTTTTTAATGACCGCTGGTTCAAAGTGCGCAGGGAAACCTGTAAAACCCCGCAGGGCAAGATCGTTGACCCCTACTATGTGTATGAATTTGCTACCTGGGTGGGAGCAGTGCCTGTGACCAAAGAAGGAAAAATAATTATGATCAGGCAATACCGCCATGCACTTGGGGAAGTCTGTATCGAAATACCCGGCGGCTGCGTGGATGATACTGACAAAGATCATGAAGCTGCAATAGCCAGGGAATTACTGGAAGAAACAGGTTATACCTTCACTTCTTATGAATATCTCGGCAACGTATCGCCTAACCCCTCTACTAATACGAATCTGCTGCATATGTTCCTGGCAACAGGCGGAGTGAAAGTGAAAGAACAGCAACTGGACGAAAATGAGGAAATAGAAGTGGTGCTGGTGAGTATAGATGAATTAAAAGAACTGGTACGGGAAAATAAGATCGTTCAGTCCATGCACCTGAGTTGTATATTCTATGCGCTGAGCCGGATGAATCAAGTATCGTTTTAAAAGCAGTCCTATGTTTTGGAAAAAGACTAAGTCCGTAAAAGATATCATTGCCGGTAACCTCGACATACCGGTACAGGCAGAAGATAAAAGATATTCTGCGTTATTCAGTATGAACGGACAACCCGGCAAAGCCTCGGGCAATCTGCTGTCATCCGCTCTTGAATATGCTGCCGGTGCACTCACAATTGATCTGTCTGATATTGCGGCCAGGGTAAAGAAAGGCCCTGATTATATCAGCATTTATCCCGGGGAACATTATAAATTACTCGCTTCCATTATCCATATCCGTAAGCCACAGGTAGTGGTGGAATTAGGAACACATCTCGGCTATTCAGCTTTGTGCATGAAAAAGTTTATGCCTGCCAGTGGCCAGATCCATACGTTTGATATCATTGCCTGGAACCAGTTTGAAGATACGATACTTACCGAAAGTGATTTTGACGGTGCCCTGGTGCAGCATACTGACGACCTGACGAAATGGGAAGATGTTCAACAACACAAGACGTTATTAGAAAGTGCAGATATTGTATTTATGGATGCATTGAAAGATGGCAAACAGGAATACCAGTTTCTCGATAATTTCTCCCGCCTTCAGTTCAAAAAGAATTGCCTCTTCATTTTTGATGATATCCGTTTATGGAAAATGCTGGACATTTGGTATAACCTGGATAAACCTAAACTGGATATGACCTCTTTCGGACATTGGTCCGGAACGGGTTTGGTTGAATGGAGTTGAAGCAGCTCAAGTTTGCTGCATGATCATTCCTCCGTATCTCATGCGCCACTGGCCGAAAACACTCGCCACTTTATCAGGGTTAATGTATGCTTCCATTATTCACTTCTCCTACCAGGAACACACTGCCGCACACTACGATCATATCCTGGCTGCCGGCGGCTGACATGGCTGCCTGCAGGGCTTCATTTACTTCCGCATAAGTATGACCTTTCAATCCTTCGCTCAACGCCTTTTCCTGTAACTCCTCTTCTGGCAACGCCCTTGGTATCTGTGCTTTGGTAAAATAATAGCGGGCCTGTTTGGGCAACAGTTCCAATACCGATTCCACTTCTTTGTCTTTTACCATGCCAATAATGATATGCAGCTGGTGATGATCGGTTAACTCTGTTTGCTGTACCAATTGTTTTATTCCATCAGTATTATGCGCTACATCAAGCACTACCAGTGGTGCTGTATGGATGATCTCCCAGCGGCCATGCAGTCCTGTTATCTTCTTTGTATGCTTTAGCCCTTGTTGAATAGCGGCTTCGCTGATATGCCACCCTTGCTGTTGCAGTTGCGAGCAGGCTTCCAGCACCGTCAATAGATTTTTGGTTTGATAAATACCGGGCAGATCCAAATGATAAATTTTATGATCCGTATGATGGGTGGCAGCTACTTCCACCACCAGTTCATGATGGGCCCAGTGCCAGTCAGTGGCCTGTCTTATTTGCGAAGCAATAACTAACGGGGCATTTCTTTCTTTGGCTGTCTGCTCAAATATGGATTTGGTTTCCGGTACTATTTCTCCCACTATTACCGGGATACCGGCTTTAATGATACCGGCCTTTTCAAAGGCAATTTGCTCAAGCGTATCACCCAGCAGGTTCATGTGATCACGCCCAATATTGGTGATAACAGCCAGCTCGGGGTTAATGATGTTTGTACTGTCAAGCCGGCCACCCAATCCAGTTTCAATGACGGCCACTTCCACCTGCTGCTCAGCAAAATAATCAAAGGCCATGGCAACGGTGATCTCAAAAAAACTCGGTTGTATTTCCCCGATGAGCGGCTGCATTTTTTTAGTGAAGTCAATGACAAAGGCTTCACTGATCATTTCACCATTTATTTTTATCCGCTCCCGGAAATCTTTCAGGTGAGGAGAGGTGTAGAGCCCTGTTTTATAACCAGCGCTTTGCAGTATGGCGGCCAGCATGTGGCTGGTGGACCCTTTGCCATTAGTACCGGCAATATGAATGCTTTTAATTTGTTGTTGTGGGTTATTCAGCGCTGCACAAAGTCGGATAGTATTGGTCAGATCTGCTTTATAAGCAGCTGCACCGATGCGGCTGAACATGGGCAGCCGGGAGAATAAATAATCAATCGTTTCGGTGTAAGTCATCATGCGCAAATGTAAGCCAAGCTGTTAACCAAAATATTGATGCAGAAATGCTGTTTAAGCTGGATAAAAAAGATCCGCCTGCAACAATCATTTTGCCGCAGGCGGATCGTGTATCATTAATCTTATATATTTCTTAGTTCACCCGGAAGTTAAATTGTACCGTCAGCATCGATTCATGATCGGATTTATCAAACTTGATATTGGCCAGGTAGCGGATGATCGCTTCTTTATAAGCATTGCTGCTGTTGGTGGATCCTTTGGCGATGCTAACAAACCGGCCCGTTCCATCTGGTGATACCGTCACGTTGGCATACACGGTTGCTTTTTCCAGGTCGTCTTGGAAAGAGTAGGAGCGAATGATCTTCCGGTCGCCCCTGGTTACTTTCGGTCCGCTGCCAGTGCCGCTGCCGGAGCCATTACCACCACCATTGCCGGTACCATTACCTCCACCGGTACCGCTTCCATTACCCACACCGCTGCCGGTGCCCCGTCCGCCTGCCCGGTCATAATCTTCGGCTGCGCCACCACCACGGCCAGTGCCGGTAGTGGTTTTGCCCAATACTGCTTTGGGCCTGGGAGGTGCGGGGGTTTCTATTTTTTTAGGTTCTGTCTTTGCAATAGAAGTATTCGTTACCGCCGTGGCCTTAGGTTTTACTACGGTCGGCTTAGGAATGGGCGGAGCATCTTTATCATCATTTTCATCCACATCAGTTGCGTCCTTGTTCTCCCCGGGAACAGGGGTGGCCGGGGGAGCTATGCCGGCAGTACCGGAAGCTTGTACCGGGTTTCCGCCACCACCGCCGCCATCTTCCTGTGTCTCCGGCAGGGGAGGATCGGGGGGCAGGTTCAGTTCCACTTCAATACCGGAATCCTGTACAATACGTTCAAAAGTGGGTAATTCCCATTTCCACAATATCATAAGAAGGATGACAAAAAGAGCAAAACCGCCGGTGATCATCATGGCTTCCGTTTTGTGCTTTTGGTCTTGCTGGTTTGCGGTCATAGCGTAGGCATTATTCATACAAATGTACAGTTTGGTGATTGTCAGCGGAACTCATTGTTGTTCACACCTGTTATTAACGATGCAAACGCCGTGCAACTTGCATTTATGAAATGTTAAGATTAGGCTGAAACCCGCCTGAAGGCTCTTAACTCTTATGGGTTTTCCTGGTTAGGCAGTTTAAATACACTTTAGCACACGGATGGCACGGTTTCGACGGATAAAAATGGATTAATACTGCTTTGCATTATAAGGATTTACAAACCTTTCTTTGTTTGAAAAGCGTTTAACGGTTTATTAATCCTGTTTATTCCGCCAAGGGCGGAATAAAAATCCGTGAACATCCGTCGAAACCGTGCCATCCGTGTGCTTATATTTTTGCTATTTATTTAATTATATATAGCTCTGAAACAGACCCTTATAATCAGGCTATTATTCATCTCCAATTGCTATTCCACCGCTTAGCGCCGCCAGTTGGCCAGCACAATACCCGTAAAAATGATGATCATGCTGATAATATGTACCCGGGTGAAATCCTCATGGAGGAAAAGGGCAGCCTCTATACTGCTGAAAACAGGTATCAGGTTGCCGAACAGGGCGGTACGGCCAGCTCCCAGTTTACCGATCGCTATATTCCAGATAAAAAAGCAGATGACGGAGGCGCCGACACCAAGGTAAAGCACCGCCAGCAGCAGTTGGT